>JALZWD010000208.1 GCA_023300365.1 Flavimaricola sp.
GCTGGGCACATCAAAGCGCGGTGGGCCCAACATATGGGTGCGACTTTCGTGAGCGGAGGTGTGGCTGTTGAGGTGGGCGCAGGCCGCGGCGAGGGTCATGGAGCCGCAGCGCCCGGTGCACAGGACGAAGATGGTTGAGGGCGTGCCGGAGGGCGGTGTTTGTGCGGGCGAAAGAGGTGTCATGGGGGGGATATGCCGGGGTTTGGGAGAGCTGGCAAGGTGCCCTAGGCCGCCCACGGTGTGTGGTGGGGGTGCGAGCCGGTGCACGGGTGGCCGCGCGGGCCAATGCCGTGGCCATGGGGCGTGCGCGGCCGGTGGTTTAGTTGGCGTCGATGAGGTTTTGGAAGCGTTGCAGCAGATCTTCGGCTGGGCGACGGCCAGTGAGGACATCGGATATTTGTCCGTCGGCGGAAAAGAGCATCAAGGTGACGCGGCCAACGCCGTGTTCGCGGGCAAAACGCTGGCCTTCGGTGCTGGTTAGGCTGGCGATGCGGAAGGCGATGTCGGCCTCGTCGAGATCCTCAAGGGCGGCGCGGGCGGAGCGTTGCAAGCTGAGGCAATCTGGGCAGGCGGGGTCGTGGATTTGCACCACTGTGGGCAGGCCTTGCCCGATGACGCTAAGGTCTTGTTCGGCGACGTCGGCCATAACGGATGTGACGGCATAGGCACCGATACCGCCGACGGCCACAACGCCGAGTGCAGCGTATTTGAATGAGGAGAGTGCCGCGCGGCGCGAGACCTTGGGCTCGGGTGCTGGTGCGGGGTTGGATTTCTTTTTGTTGGCCGGGCGTTGTGATTTGCGGTTCTTTTTCATGCGGCCCTCAGTAACGTTTTGTGAATGTTGATGCCCTAGCGTGACACCACGCGGAGTGTCGTTCCACGCCAATTGGACGAACAGTCGTGGGAAGGCCGAGGGCCGTCAAGTTGGAGGTGGAATGCACACATTTTTGTGAAGGCATGCGCGGATTATTCTGCCGCAGTTGAGGTCACGAAGCCCTTTTCGATCATATCCGCGGGTTTCACCGGGTATTCGCCCGAGAAGCACGCGTCGCAATATTGTGGTTGCTTGGGGTCGCGGCCTTTTGCTTCGCCCACGGCGCGGTACAGGCCGTCGAGGGAGATGAAGCGGAGGCTGTCTACGCCAAGGTGGGCGCACATTTCGTCCTCGGACATCTTTGCGGCCAGAAGTTTGTCGCGGTTGGGTGTGTCGACGCCATAAAAACAGGGCCATGCCGTGGGCGGGCTGGCGATGCGGAAGTGGACTTCTTTTGCGCCAGCGTCGAGGATCATTTCGCGGATTTTGACGGATGTGGTGCCACGCACGACGCTGTCGTCGACAAGGATCACGCGTTTGTCGCGGATCAGGGCGCGGTTGACGTTGAGCTTGAGGCGCACGCCCATGTTGCGGATCTGTTCTGTGGGCTCAATGAAGGTGCGGCCCATGTAATTGTTGCGGATGATGCCCATCGCGTAGGGGATGCCAGATTGCAGGGAATAGCCAATTGCGGCAGGCGTGCCGCTGTCGGGGACGGGGCAAACGAGGTCGGCGTCGACGGGGGCCTCTTTGGCCAATTCGCGGCCGATGGCTTCGCGGGTTTCATAGACCGAGCGGCCACCCAGAGAGCTGTCGGGGCGCGAGAAGTAGACATGTTCGAATATGCAAAAGCGGGGTTTTTGTGGGCGGAACGGAAAGTGGCTTTCGACGCCCTTGCTATTGATCACGACCATTTCGCCGGGCTCGATTTCGCGGATGAATTCGGCGCCGATGATGTCAAAGGCGCAGGTTTCGGAGGCCAGCGCCCAACCGTCGCCGATTTTGCCAAGAACGAGGGGGCGCACGCCGAGCGGATCGCGGCAGCCGATCAGCTGGGTCTTGGTCATGGCGACAATTGAGAACGCGCCTTCGACCTTGCGCAGGGCCTCTTCCATGCGGTCGGGGATGTCGCGGCCCATGGAGCGGGCCATCAAGTGAATGATGCATTCGCTATCCGAGGAGGATTGGAAGATTGAGCCGCGTTCAATCAGCTCGCGGCGCAGGGCCACGGCGTTGGTGATGTTGCCGTTATGGGCGATGGCCGCACCGCCCATGGAAAATTCGCCAAAGAAGGGCTGAACGTCGCGCAGGGCGGTCTGCCCTTTGGCGCCGGACGTGGAATAGCGCACGTGGCCGATGCCGACGGGGCCGGGCAGGGAGGCGATCATGTCTTCGGAGGTGAAGTTGTCGCGCACGAGGCCCATGCGGCGTTGTTGGTTAAAGCCTGTGGATGTGTCGTGGGTGACAATGCCGCCGGCCTCTTGGCCGCGATGTTGCAGGGCGTGGAGCCCAAGGGCGAGGAAGCTGGCGGCGTTGGTGACGCCGATGACGCCAAAGACGCCACATTCTTCGCGCAGTTTGTCATCATCGAACGGATGGGACGGTGGCATTTGAGAGGCGAGGTCGTTTGGCGCAGGAATAGGCACGGGGAGGCAGCTCCGAATCCGGGTTTGACGATCTGCCCCCGTCTTAGACGCATCGGTGGGAGGTGTCACGAAACCTTAATGGGTTTCGCGATATCTTTCTTGGATGGGGCGCTATTATTCGCCAGTTGGGGCACCGCAATCGCCAACGAGTTCGCTGTATTGCGTGGTGATCCAGCCTAGGGCGGCTTCGGGGTCTTGCTCGCCGATCTGTCCGGTAAGCTGGGCGAAGACCGATGCGGAGCGGCTGTCTTCGACCATGGGGATCTGTTGGGCAGAGAGCACGGTTTCGTACACAAAGAAGCCGACAGCGACCAAAAGGATGCCGCGCGCCACGCCAAACAAAAAGCCCAAGCCCTGATCCAAGCCGCCAAGTGCGGAGCGTTGGACGAGCGATGAGAACAGCGGTGTGAAGATGGAAAACAGCACCAGCGCAATCGCAAACACCGCGGCAAAGGCGCCGATGAGGGACAATTCGCAGCTATCGCCGATAAAATCGCCCACAACGGGGATTTGGCGAATGAGGGGTTCGGCCTTGGGGGCGAAGATGAATGCCAATATCGCGGCCCCAATCCAGCCCAAGATCGCGAGGCTTTCGCGCACGAAGCCACGGGCATAGGCCAGAAGCGCCGAGAGAATGACGACCACGGCAACGACGCCGTCGATAAGTGTGAGGTCTTCCATGGCGGATGTCTTTCGTCTTGGGTTAGGCGTCGGGCGAGAGCCCGAACACATCGCTTACAAAGGTGGCCAGATCGCGGATTTCACGGGTTTCGAGCCCGGGATCACCACTGCGTTTGGCCAAGGGTGGCATTATTGCTTGGGTGAAACCAAGTTTTTGCGCCTCTTTCAACCGATTTTCCATTTGAGACACCGGACGGAGGGCACCAGAGAGGCTGATCTCGCCCAAAATGACACAGGTTTCGGGCAAAGTGGTATCTTCGCGGGCGCTCACGAGGGCGGCGGCGACGGCAAGATCGGCGGCCGGTTCGGAGATGCGCAGGCCGCCTGCGACGTTGAGATAGACATCAAGACCGGTGAAGGAGATGCCGCAGCGACTGTCCAAAACGGCGAGGATCATGTTGAGGCGGGCGCTGTCCCAGCCCACGACAGAGCGGCGCGCGGTGCCCGGTGGTGCGGGCGAGACGAGGGCCTGAATTTCGCATAAAAGCGGTCTTGTGCCCTCGATCCCAGCAAAAACCACAGAGCCGGGGGCCGGAGCGCGTTCTGAGAGGAACAGGGCGGAGGGGTTTTTGACCTCGGCCAAGCCTTTGCCTGTCATTTCAAACACGCCGATCTCGTCAGATGGGCCAAAGCGGTTTTTGACCGCGCGTAGGATGCGGAATTGGTGGCCGCGCTCGCCCTCAAAATAGAGCACGCAATCGACCATATGTTCGACCACACGCGGGCCTGCAATCGCGCCCTCTTTTGTGACGTGGCCCACAAGGATCACGGCGATGCCACGGGTTTTGGCGAATGTGGTCAGCTCGTGGGCGGCGGTGCGCACCTGAGAGACGCTGCCGGGGGCGGAATCGACGGCATCGGACCACATGGTTTGAATGGAATCGATGATCACAAGATCGGGTTTTTGGGCATCAAGCGTGGTGAGGATGTCGCGCAGGTTGGTTTCGGCGGCGAGTTTGACGGGACTGTCTTCGAGGCCCAAACGGCGGGCGCGCATTTGCACCTGTGAGGTGCTTTCTTCGCCGGTGATATAAATGACGTTGAGGCCATTGCGGGCAAAGCGTGCGGCGGCCTGCAACAAGAGCGTGGATTTGCCGATGCCCGGATCGCCGCCCACGAGGATTGCGGAGGCCGCGACAAGGCCGCCACCAAGCACGCGGTCAAGCTCGTCTACGCCCGCTTTGGTGCGCGCAGGAGCGGCTTGCTGGGTGGCGAGATCGGTCAGAGGCAGCTCTTTGCCGCGTTTGTTGCCCAGCGATTTGGCGGATTTGGGACCGGAGGACAGGGGTTTGTCCTCGGTGATGGAATTCCATGCGCTGCAGGCGTCGCAACGGCCGGACCATTTTGTATGGCTGGCGCCGCATTCGGAGCAGGAGAAGGTGAGATCTTTGGCCATGGGGTGGTTTTATCGGTTTTGCCACTGGGGGCAATGGGACAAAGGTGCGATGAGGGTCCTTGGCCGCAACGACCGACGGGACGCTGCTGGTGACAGATGTCACCTCGCCCCGCCCGCCGACCCGCAATGCCCGACGCGTTAAATCGACGGGCGTGTTTGGGGGAGGGTGTGGGTTTGAGTATTTATGGCAAGATGAGACGCAAGAGGATCGTTCATGCGAGGG
>JALZWD010000209.1 GCA_023300365.1 Flavimaricola sp.
TTGATTGAGGCCAAACGCGACGAATTGCGAAACTATATCGCCATCGCACGCACCGCGTTCGTCAATATCTATGGCCGCGCCGCCCCCGACGATGAAGAGGCCAAGCTTGAGGTGACCCGGATCTTATCGGCGATGCTTTACGGCCAAGACGGATATTTCTTTGTTTTCGATTATGATGGCACCAATCTTGTCGCGCCGCGCCAAACCAATCTGATCGGGCGCAATTGGCTCGATCTTGTCGATGGCAATGATGTGCCGATCACCAACGAATTGATCCGCCTTGCGCGCTCCGGGTCGGGATATCACACATTTGATTGGCCCCGCCCTTCGTCGGGAGAAACCGGCCGGATGATCGTCTATGTCTCTGGGCTTCAGGATTGGCGGTGGGCGGTTGGCACCGGCATCTTCATTGACGATGTACTGCAAACCGTTGCCACTGCGCGTGCTGATGTTGAGGCGCGGATTGACCGCACGACACTCTATATCATGACAATCGCCATCGCGGCGCTTGTTCTTGTTTTCCTGTCTGGTCTGATCATCAATTTACGTGAACGCGCCCTCGCGGATGCCAAGCTAAAGGAATTGACCCAACGGGTGATTGACACTCAAGAAGAAGAACGTGGTCGCGTTGCGCGTGAATTACACGACGGGATTAGCCAAATCCTTGTTGGCGCGCGATATGCATTCGAATTGGCCCGCCGTCACGTGGCCAAAGCCGACCCGCGCGCCACCGACAGCCTTGATAAGGGTATTACAAGCCTTGGCGGCGCCATCGGCGAGGTACGCCGGATCAGCCGTGACCTGCGTCCCGGCGTGCTTGATGATCTTGGTCTTGGTCCGGCACTCAAGGCGCTTACGGATGATTTCGCGACCCGCACCGGCACCAAGGTACGCTTTGAGACCGTGGTCTTTCGCAACCGTCTCGACAAAGATGCCCGCATCGCGCTTTACCGGATCGCCCAAGAGGCCCTTACAAATATCGAACGTCATGCCAAAGCGACCGAGCTATCTCTTGAGGTGCGCGGCACAAGACGCGGCGCGGTCTTGCGCATTTCCGACAACGGCGTCGGAATGCCGCCTGCCCCAACAGGCCGTCGGACCACCCCAAGTGGTCTGGGCCTGCGCAATATGTCCGAGCGGATCGAACAACTTGATGGTGTGTTGCATATTTTTTCCTCCGAGAGCGGCACCACGATCGAAGCGACCGTGCCCCTTACGCATGTCCTCACCCCCAACAACGCTGCCAATAACCAAAGAAAAGATAGTGCATGACACAAACAACCCGCGTCCTCATTGTTGACGATCATCCAATGGTTGCCGAAGGTATCCAATCGATCCTCGAAACATACGACGAAATCGAAATTGCGGGCGTCTTAAGCAACGGCCAAGAGGCGGTCGACCAAATCGAAACCCTGACCCCGGATGTCGTTTTGCTGGACCTCAACATGCCCGTTATGGGCGGGTTGACGGCCATCGAAATCATTCTTGAGCGCGCGCCCGATACCCGGGTGCTGATCTTGTCGATGCACGACAGCCCTGAATATATCTCGACCGCGCTGGCTCACGGGGCGATGGGCTATATCCTCAAGGATGTCCCCACCGAAGAAATCAAAACCGCCATCGATACCGTCATGTTGGGGCAAAAATATTTATGCACCGGCGCCTCGGGCTCGCTTACGCCCGCAAGCGGCGCCGAGGTTTTGACAAGCCGTGAGCAGACCATTTTGTTGCAACTGGCACGCGGCCTTTCAAACCGTGCTGTTGGCGAAGAGCTTGGTATTTCGGTGCGCACCGTGGAGACCCACCGCAAAAACATCAAACGCAAACTGGGCATATCATCCACCGCAGGTTTGACCCGCTACGCCATGGAGCACGGCGTGCTTCAGGGGACGGGTGTGTGAAATCTCCCGTTTTGGTCGGGGCGCACGGGGCCACATTCAAACGAAAACAGGGGGCACCCGAAGGCACCCCCTGATCTTCCCACCACGGAAAACTGGTTATTGGGAATAGTTACGCCGAAGTATCATTGTTATCCAATAACAACGCCCCTTGCGCCCACTGGAAACCGTCCCCACCTTGAACAGATTGCAGCCACTAAGGTTAATAAAAATGAACGATACCACCGCCTACACACCACCAAAAATTTGGACATGGGACGCCGAAAGCGGCGGCAAGTTTGCCAACATCAATCGCCCCATCTCTGGCTCCACCCACGACAAACCGCTGCCCAAGGGCAAACACCCGCTCCAACTGCATTCACTCGCGACACCAAACGGCGTCAAAGTGACCGTGATGCTCGAAGAGCTTTTGGCCCTTGGTCACACAGGCGCGGAATACGATGCATGGCTGATCAATATCGGCGAGGGCGACCAATTCGGATCGGGTTTTGTCGGGATCAACCCCAATTCAAAAATCCCCGCACTGCTCGACACAACAAATGATGTACGCGTGTTCGAGAGTGGCAACATTTTGTTGTATCTGGCCGAAAAATTTGGGGCCTTTTTGCCCACCGATATTGCCGCCAAAACCGAAACCATGAACTGGCTGTTCTGGCTGCAAGG
>JALZWD010000210.1 GCA_023300365.1 Flavimaricola sp.
TAACCCGTCCGCCGCTCACCCGAAGGTGCGCTCGACTTGCATGTGTTAGGCCTGCCGCCAGCGTTCGTTCTGAGCCAGGATCAAACTCTCAAGTTGAAAACAACCGAAGTTGTTATCCTTGACGTTCGAACCTCTGCACATCGAACCATTTGCCTTACTGAAACAAATGGTCGTTATCTCTGTTTGTTGTGCTTCAGGTTTTCATAAGAAAACAAGAAACCGTCCAAACAGTGAAGCTGACACTCTATAATCGGGCGAACCCTAAGAGCGCGATATACAGACGTCTGATCCATCGAACTGAACCAAACCGCCCACATATCTCTTCAGATACTATCAATTTCAAAGAGCGTGGAGACAAAACTTAACGAGATGCGCCGTAACTAAGTGGCGCGCCCCGCCGGTAGTGTATCCGAATTTCTGGTCTTGCGTCTCGTTTCGGTCCGTCCCGTTTCCGGTGTGTCCCGCCCGTCTGGCGCCCCGTTGGAGCGTCTCTGCTCGTCCGGTAAGGGGGGTTCTAGAGTTAGCGACTGAGACCCGCAACCCCTTTTTTCAACAAACATGTAATTTTTGTGGCAAAGCAATTTTAACCCATGTTTTTATGGGTTTAACGCTGATGTTTTTTTCAAAACCTTCCGGATCACGTCCTCTGCGGGCGCCGCGTCGCGCCGCAAAAAGCTACATTTTGGGGTATCCACAGGTTTATCCCCAAGTGAACACCCGACTCCCCCCCGATTCACTTGGTGAATCGCCGTGGAATCATTCCATCCAACCCGATTCACCCCCTCAAACCCGCGAGTCACGTCGTCGGATTCGCAAAATTTCCGGCAGATTCTCAAAATACCCTGCGGATTCTACCAAACGCGGCCCATCGATCGCCGAACCACCCCTTAGTTTTACGGAATCACACCGACCGGATGGCCATCCCGCGCAAATCACTTGGCATATAGTGTGGATCACAAACCAAGACGGCCCTTAGGCGTTCGCCACAGCGCTGCAAACGGTTGCGCCGCTTTAGGTTAGGCAAACCACCCCCAAAAACAACTGTGGCGGCCCAAATCTGAACCGCCACTCTATTCTGTGTATATATAGTAGAGAGAGAGCTCAGCCCTCAGAGGGTTGTTGCTTCGTCGTGGGTTGCTGCTTTTCAGAGGATTTGCGTTTCGCTTTGCTGCGCGCAACCAACAGAACGCCGATCACCGCCAAATACACCAATGGCTCAAACGGAAACCCGCGAACTAGCCATAGATAGTGAACCCCGCCCAAAACGGCGGCTGGATAGGTCAGCTTGTGCAAACGTCGCCAGCTTGCCGCGCCCATGCGCCGAACCATCGCATCATTCGACGTCATCACCAGCGGGATCAGCAGCAAGAACGACGCCATCCCAACAGTCACATAGGGCCGCTTCACAATCTCGGTCCAAACCCGTCCAAGGTTTTGAATATCCAAAATCGCAAACACCAGAAAATGCGCCAACACGAAAAAGAACGCCGTCACCCCAATCGCGCGGCGAAACCTGATGATGCTAATGCCAGTCCAACGGCGCAGCGGTGTCGCAACCAAACCCACCACCAACAACTGCAACGCAATCTCGCCGTAGTCGCGCTCAAGCACATTGATCGGCTCAACCGCAAAACGGCCAAGCCCCATAAGCCCCTGCCAAAACAGCCAGCCGGCCCAAGCGCCTCCTACTATATAGATAATCCACGGCGGAATATTACATAGCGCAACGTTGATAGGCCGGACAATGTTCACTTTAGCGCCTCCAAACAGGCAGCGAGGCGGAATACCTCTGGCTGCCCGCCGGCGTATATCACGGACGCAAACAACCTTGCATAGCATTCTGACGGAATATTTTGCCCGCCTGTATTTGGTACAACACTATAGAAATGAAGCGGCTCGGCGCCCGCGCTTGGGACGGTGGCAATATCAATGCCGCGTCCCGTGCCCTCATTGGCGGCCAACCGTTGCGACAACGCCTGTCCACCGACACTTTGCGCCATAAACGCCGCCGCGGTCCAATTGGGTGCAAACAGGATGATCCCCTCGGGCCGACCCGTATCATCCACGATGTCGATCACACCCTCGCGGTCAATCTTGCTAAGCTCTTGCGCAAAACCCGGCAGCGGTTCAATCAACATGATCGAAATCCGGTTATCCGCCCCCAGAACTTGGTTGGGCACGCTCAGGGCCGCTAATTCCGCACCAGTTGGATCAGCCCAAGCAACACTGCCCGCAAGACATGCGGCCACTATGCCAACGGCACGATACATTCAGCCTAGTAATCCACCGCAAGATCTTGATCGGCATACAAATCGGCCACTTCGGCCTCGTATCCGTTAAACATCAGCGTATCTTGGCGTGCCGCAAACAAACCGCCGCCAATCTTACGCTCGGTGGCTTGCGACCAACGCGGGTGATCGACGGTCGGGTTCACATTACTATAGAACCCATATTCACCGGGATTGATCGCATTCCATGACGAGGCGGGCTGTTCGTCGGTCAATTTGATCCGCACAATCGATTTGATCGACTTAAATCCATACTTCCACGGCACAACCAAACGGATCGGCGCACCGTTCTGCTTTGCAATCGGCTCGTCGTAAATTCCCGTCGCCATCATCGTCAGCGGATGCATCGCCTCATCCAGCCGCAATCCCTCTACATAAGGAAACGGCATAACGCCGCGCTGAACGCCGGGCATGTTGCCCGGTTGGATCGCTGTCTGAAAACCAACGTATTTTGCCCCGGCCTGTACGCCGACCTTGTTCAAGATATCCGCAAGCTCAACGCCATTCCATGGAACAACCATCGACCACGCCTCAACACAACGAAAACGGTAGATACGCTCTTCTGTTGTCAGGCCATCCATAATTTCGGCCAATGAATATGTGCCGGGGTTATCCACCATGCCCTCAACGGTGATCGACCACGGGTCAATCTCAAGGGCCTGCGCGTGGCGCACCGGATCATCCTTGGCCGTGCCAAACTCGTAAAAATTGTTGTACGACGTGATCTCTTCCAACGTATTTGGGACAAGCGCGTCTTGCGCCATAACCGGCGTCGCACCGATTGAGCCTAACGTCGCCATGCCTGCGGCCCCGGCACCCAAACCCAACGCGCTCGCCATAAGCTGGCGTCGGTTCATAAATGCCGCCTTGGGCGTCACATCATTCCGGGTCAGGTCATTCTTCCAACGGTGGGCCATCGCTAGGCTCCTCTCAAGTAAACAAGTGTCGCGTCTTTGGGCCTGTATAAACGAATTGCTGTTTCACCGTAGTCACGATGACGACAGCACAATGTAACGACACGTCAATATAAGGCCGCGCCCTAAGAAACAATAACAACCGCCCTGCGGGACTATGTGGCGAAGTTAAACAACCAAGGGATGAAATGTGGCAAGGCATAGGTTAACACACTGTTTAATAATGATAAAAAAACTTTCAAATAGACAAATTTGTGCCCCAGCTCTGATCGATAAGTGAAATCTAAGCGAAAAGATTAATGCAAAAAAGTTTAAAAAAAATCGGGCCGACACGAATCATTCAACGTGACCCCAGTGGAGCAAAGGCCACCGGACCGAAAAAAAAGCGAGACTGACCATGACTGGCACACCAACATCACTGGCCGATTCACTTACCGGCACCCAAGGCGTCGACAGCGTCGATCTTTTGGCGGGCGACGATCTGTTCCAAGGGCTCGGCGGCGATGACTTTGCGTTTGGACACTTTGGCAACGACACGCTCTTTGGCGGCGCCGGCAATGATCTTCTTAACGGTTGGGACGGCGACGATTATCTCGACGGTGGCGCCGACGACGATCTTCTTCAGGGCAAACGCGGCAATGATGAAATCGTAGGTGGCGACGGCAACGACAGGCTGTTTGGCGATGACGGCACCGACACCCTCTCCGGCGGCGACGGCAACGATATC
>JALZWD010000211.1 GCA_023300365.1 Flavimaricola sp.
ATGATCGCTGATATCATCGACTTTCACAGGCAAAAAGGTGCCCGCGCCCACATGCAGGGTGACATAGGTTACATCCACCCCGCGCCGGGACAGGTCGGCCATCAGATCCGCGTCAAAATGCAATGAGGCCGTGGGGGCGGCAACCGCGCCGGATTTATCGGCCCAAAGGGTTTGATAATCAGATTTATCGGCGTCATCGGCGGGGCGTTTGGCGGCAATATAGGGTGGCAAAGGCATCGCACCCGCGGCGGCCAAAGCCGTGTCAAAATCCGCGCCTGTTTGGTTAAAGCGCAAAAACCCTTGGCCATCCGCGCGGCCCTCCATGGTGGCAGACAGGGCCTGCGAAAATTCCACAACCTCGCCATCGCGCAGTTTTTTCAACGGCTTAACCAAGGCGGCCCATGTGCCGTCGGCGCGGGGTTCAAGCAAGGTGACGTCAATCCGGGCCTCGGTCAGGCCTTGGGCGCTGGCGCGTTTGCGCAGCCCGCTGAGGCGCGCGGGGATCACGCGGGTATCGTTCAGCACAAGCCGATCACCGGGCCGTAGGAACGAAGGCAGGTCTGTCACGGTTTGATCGCGGATGTCGCGGCCTTGGGCCACCAAAAGGCGCGCAGACGACCGAGGCCGCGCGGGGCGGACTGCAATCAAATCCTCGGGCAGATCAAAATCAAAATCCGATAGCTTCATCTTTACTCCACCACCGGGACGGGCCTGCGAAAAATTTCGCGAAACATGCCCGGCGTAAACACCGAAAGCGGATTGACCCCCACCTGCACCTGCTCAGACGAGCCGCGCAGGGTAAAGTTAAACCCAAATAGCCCCTCGCCGGGACGGGTCAGGAATGAGCCAATCCCATTGATCAAATACAGCGGCGAGACGACACCTTGGAAATCCATCACCTTGCCCGCGAGCGTGTAAATCCCATCGACAGAGATGCCAAGGCCCGGACCAACGGCGCTTGATTGCGTGACGATAATCTGGTCGGGTGTAAGGCGAAAACGCGCGTCAACATTGGTAAACCGGAGCCCCTGCCCGTCCAATTGCTGGAGCAATCCAACCACCGAAATCGCATCCAAAAGTGCGGCCAATGCCGGGGCGTCACGGATGCGCAAATCGGTTATGGCAAGCTGCCCATCATAGGTGCCTGCGCCGCCAGTGGGGCGCAATGTCAGGTCAAGCGCGCCGCCTTGGGCGGTTTCCAAAAGGCCTGCGGCCCCCAGCACGGCGCCTGCATTCGCGCTTAGGATACGCACGCCAGTGCGGCCCTCAACGGGCGCTAAAATTCCCTCAATCGGGGCTTGGCCGCCCAACTCGGCGGTAAATCGGCCGCTCAGGCCCGCGCCGCCATCAAAATTGCCGCGAAACCGCCGCAGCACGATATCATCAGTCACGCGCAATCGGTCGAGGGAGATTTGCATTGGGCCGCTTTGGCCACCGCTATCGCCAAAATTGGCCCGGCGCAGGTCAAGCGCACCGCCGCTAAGCTCAACCCCCACGGGCCGCCCGGCACCCCGCCCGACCAAGGCCACCGCAGAATTTAACCAGCCGCCCAATTGCACAGTGGAAAACTGCGCCCGCTCAAGGCCGCCGCCGGGGCGCAATTGCACCGAACCTTCGGCGACAAGGCCCGCCACATCAATCGCGATCCGGTCAATGCGCGGCACATCCCCCAAGCTGCCAGAAATATTCAACCGACCCGCCGTATTGGCGGATTTACCCCAGCCAAGTGCGGGCAATTGCATCCGCAAGCCGCGTGTATTGGTGCTCAGTTGAAAATCAGGCGGGGCGTTGGCGCGCAAATTAAGGGTCAGGTCACCTTGGCCTTCGCCGCGGATCATCCCTGGGGGCAATGCGATATTAAATTCGTTTAAGAACCCCTCGTTCAAGGCCACTTGTGCGGTGACGCGGCTGGAGGATGCCCCAAATTCTTGGGTCCAGGTCATGTCGGCGCTGGCCGCGCCTAAGCGCACCGGCCCAGAAATCGACAACCCGTCGGGATCGACGTCCAACGTCAACGCCGAGGCCGCGATCGCACGGCCGGGGATCAACTGTGTGGTGGACAGATCGCGCAAACGGGCGGTGATGTCATAGTCAAAGCGGTCTGGCGGCGGGTTGCGCATCAACGGCAGGGAAATTTCGCCGCTGACACTGGCGCGTCCTTGGGCCATATCCACTGGCAAATCGGCCTTGGAGATAAACGCAAGCGGCGGCAAATCCACCAATGACAATGCGGCAGTGACGCTGCTTTGGCTTTGAAACGCGATCTCGGCGGGGGGCTCGGGGATGCCAATTGTGGGGATGCGAAACACCGAGCCTGCCACATCGATGACCCCGCCTTGGGGGGGCGTAATTTGCCCGGCATCAACCATCACAGTCAGGCTGTTTTCAACAAGGCTTAGGGTGCCCGCGGCGGCCTCAACCGACGGCCATTGCCGCAAAATCCGCACGTTGCCCTCGCGAAATTCGTGGGTCAGGGCCCAAACCGGGCGTTCGCCGGGCACGATCTGGATCCCCGCCGCAAGGTTGAACGCCTCGCCGCCCAACAGGTTTTGATCCAACCAATCACGGGTCCGCGGCGCCAATGCGGTGGGCCATGCGGCCAATAAAGCAGGCCGCGACACCGCATCGACATCCGCGCTGGCGCGAATATCCCAACCAAGCGATGTCGCCGCCGCACGGCCCCGTGCTTGGATGCGGGTTTCAGCCCCGTCATGCACCAAGGTGAGGCCAAGCTGTCCGATATCGGCGACAAACGGGCGCAGCCCAAGCCGGAAATCTGCGGTGGCGTCACGCAGATCAAGCGCGGTTGGATAAAGGTCCGCCGGGTTAAGCGACATTTCCACCGCCTGAAATTGGCCAATCAAAGATTGCGGCAGACCATCTTCAATATCGCGCAAATAGGCCTGTCCTTCGGCGCGCAATTGGCCCCAATCGCTTGTGACCTCGACCTGCTCAAAACCGATCCATTGCCGCGTCGGATCATACTCAAGACGCGCCTCCGCCTGTGAAAACCCAACCGGGCGGGCGCCGTCCACGGGGTTAAGAACACCCTCGCCGATGTCCAAAGTGGCCGATGTTGGGCCAAGCTGTCCGTCGGCCTCAAGGCTGGTGCGCAGACTGGCCGAGACCTGCGCCTCAAGCACCGAAAGCCAGCTTAGGGCGGGGTTTTGCATCGCGATATCTCCGGCCGGAATATCGTTGATTTCCAGAGAGATATCCGCCGTTCTTTGTCCAAGGGGGCTGGTGTAATCCAGCGCAAGCGTGGTCACAAAATCGCGCCCCGACAACACCGACAATGTACTGCTGAGGTTGGTGCGCCCCTCTGAGACCTGCAAGACCGCCTCGCCGCCATCCACAACCCACGACCGCCCCGCGCGGGCATCAACATAATTGAGGATAAGGCCTTGGATACGCACCTCTTCAAGCGCCTCGGCATAAGACGGTCTGAAAACTGCGCCCGCGCCGCACGCTCAGGCTGTCCATGTCGCCAATAATCGCCTTCGGCTCAACACCTGCGGCAATGAAATGATC
>JALZWD010000212.1 GCA_023300365.1 Flavimaricola sp.
CTCAAAGTCGGCTGCGGCTGCGGCCTCTTCTTGGAGGTCCTCCATCGCAGGTTCGACGCCGTCGTTCTCAAGGTTGGCTTGGAGGTCGTCTTCAACCATTGCGGCCATATCGTCGACGATCTCGTCTTCGGATGTCAGCGTCAGGGGTTCTGGGCTGGCATCTGCGTCCTCGTCGACGTCATCTTCAACAAGCGACGCAAGCTCGGCCTGTAACTCGGCCTCGGCGTCGGCGGAAAGGGAGGAAGGATCAATTTCTTCCACATCGGCATCCATCTCAAGAGCCGAAAGGTCCAGGTCTTCGGCAGAGCCATCCAGGCGCCCAAGATCGACAAGGTCTTCGACCTCGGTTTCGGCTTCGGCAGAGGCACCAAGGTCATCCAAAAGCGCGCTACTTTCGTCTGCAGCGTCCTCTTGGAGTTGATCCGAGATATCGGAAAGCTCGAGATCGGTTTCTTCGGAAAGGCTGTCTTGCAGGTCCTCAAGCGTGGTGTCGCCGAGGTCCTCGTCCTCGCCCTCAGTTTCGCTGCTGCCTGTGGCTGAGCCGATCAGGGCGCCTGCGGCGTCTACTTGATTGCGGCGCATACGGATGACGCGAGCACGCACCGGGGCAGGCACCTCGTCCGCGGTTTCACCAAGGTCGATATCCTGCGCGAGGGCCTCTGCGGCGAAGTCTGCGCTATCGGCATCGTCGTCGTCGGATGCCTCGGCATCACCGGAGATTGCGTCGTTCAAAATATCAAGGGATGCGTCGCCAACAATTTCGTCGTCGGCAATGCTTGCGCCGTCTACAACGCTACCGTCTGTTGTGATGTCTGCAAAGCTTTCGGCGATGTCGTCAGAGGCGGTGATCTCTTGCGCATCTGTCTCGCCGTCATCCCCAGCAAAAATGCTGGTTGGAGTTGCGGCGTCGTCTTCGGTTTGCTCAGGCTCACCGTCACGACCGACAACTGCGCGGATGCGCTGGAGCTTGGCGGCAACGCTGTCCGCGTCAAGATGGGGCGCATCTGGATCCGCGACGGGGGTCGCGGCCAAAGGTGCGGCCATTTCTTCTGGCGCGTCATCCTCTTCATAGGCGTCGGTTGGTGTCAGCGTTGCGGGCTCAAACGGCTGGGGGGCCGGTTGAACGGGCGCTTCTGCAACCGGGGGCATGACGGGGGCATAGGTTTCTGTCACAGGTTTCTGTGCGATGCTGTTTCGCTCACCGTTTGATGTGCCAGCCAAGAAATTCTGAATTGTTTCTGGTGCGCCTGAAGGTGCCTGTGTCTCTGGAGGTGTGACGGCGGATGCGTCATTGGCGGCCGTCGTCGCAGCGGCTGCACCCACGGCAGTCAGAGCCGCACCTGTTTTGAGAACGATGGAGCCATCGTCCATCTTGGCCTCGACCCGACGTGAGACTTCACGCTCGGCGATCTTGGCCAACATTTCGGCGTCTGGTGTTGGGGGTTCGGCACCAAAGTACCGGTCGTCTGACGCTAGGTCGCGGAAATACTCCGCAATTGCCTTCATCGTGGAAAAGGAATCATCAAACCCTTCCAACGTGCAGGAGAAGGTTCCATAAGAAACCGTAAGAATTTTGCTCGATCCAACCATGGTTTGCTCGCTTTGTGTCCACTCTTATCAACAAACTGTTTACTGCTCGATTGGTCTCAAACCAGAACGAGATCTGGATTTATCCGGTATCATTTCGTGACCCTTTTAAGGCAATGGTGCAAAATGCGAAACAATAGCGGCCCAATATTATGATTGTTCAGAGCGCAAATCTCTTGGGCCTTGTTGGTGGTGCGGATGTTACGTCTGAGGACCTTAAAGAGGTATTAAGTCTTGCGCCTGTCACGGTTGCGATAGATGGCGGCGCGGATCATTTCATTGCCGCAGGTGTTGAGCCGAAGGCGATTATTGGCGACATGGACAGCCTGAGCGTGCAGGCGCGGGCGCAGTTTTCAGACCGTCTTATGCCTGTGACCGAGCAAGACAGCACAGATTTTGACAAGGCGCTGCGCCATACCGAGGCCCGGCTTGTTCTGGCGCTTGGGGTGTCGGGGGGGCGGTTTGATCATGAGTTGGCGGCGATGCACGTTTTGTTGGCGCATCCTGATCGGGCCTGTGTGGTTGTGGGGCGCGACAGCGTTGTGTGTTTGTGCCCACCCAATGTGTCGCTTGCGCTAGAGGCGGGGTGCGTGGTGTCGTTGTTCCCGTTTGCACCTGTTGGAGTGGCATCGGAGGGATTGAGGTGGCCTACGGATGGGATAGCCTTCACGCCGCACGAACGGATCGGCACGTCAAATCAGGCGCTTGGTCAGGTGACGCTTGTGGCGGATGCGCCGGCGATGATGCTGATCTTGCCGCGCGCATGCCTTGGTGCGTTGATTACGGGGCTGTTGGCTGTGCCTGCGCAATGGCCCGCTCGCGTAGGATGATATAGAGGCCCGCGCCGATGGTTATGGCGATGCCAATTGCGGCGAGGCCGTTGGGCAGTTGGTTGAACACGGCCCAGCCGATGACGGTACTTATAGGGATTTCCAGATATTGCATCGGGGCAAGTGTTGCCGATGGGGCAAAGCGCAGCGACCATGTCATCAAAAGATGAGCGCCTGTGCCAAGGATACCCAAGGCGAGCAAAAGCGGCATGGTGCTTGGTGTCTCAAAAAGGATCGCGAGGGCGGGCGCGCTTGGCCAAATTAGGAAGATTGGGATCAACAGGGTGGTGGCCTGCGTGCCGCTGATTGCCTGAAGGGCGATAGGATCGATGTCTTTGGCAATGAGGCGTGTGACGAGCATAAAGAGCGCAAAGACCACCGCCACGACCAAAGGCAGCAGGGCGGGTGCGCCGACATTGGCGAAATTGGGTTGAATGACCAAGAGCGTGCCGACAAATCCCACCGCACAGGCCGACAGGCGTTGTGGGCCAACCTCTTCGTTAAGAAACACATGCCCAAGAAGCAGCATAATGAATGGCATGACAAAGGCGATTGCCACCGCATCAGCCAAGGGCAGGTATTGCAAAGAGGTAAACATCGCCCCGATGCCCACGATATGAAGCAAGGTGCGAATGGCAATGAGGCCAAACATCCGTGGTGTGATGCGCCATGAGGTTTGCAACAGCAGACATAACGGCAAAAGGATCGCGGCCTGAATGGCAAATCGCACCAGTATAAGGAGCGCCACGGGGATCGTCGCGCCCAGCAATTTGGCCAAAGCATCCCCCATTGGCGCGAGGATACAAAAGCCGAGCATCAGCAAAATACCAATAAAGGGGCGATCGGGTGTCATGGCCGCATGGTCGCGCGGTGCAACGATGGGCGCAAGCCTAATGCCGCGGCGCGTTCGTACGTGCGGTGACACGCTCGCGGTGGATGACGTAGAGGCCGGAAGCGACAATCACGGCAATCCCAGCAAGCGCGACTGTATTCGGAAAGTCGCCAAACACCATCAGCCCCACGAGCGTGGCAGAGACGATCTCAAGATAGTGTAGCGGCGCCAATGTCGCGGAGGGCGCAAAATTGAGCGCATAGGTCATCATCATATGGCTGAGCGAGGCAAAGACGCCGACGCCAAGTAGCCAGAGCCAATGAATGCCAAAGGGCATAACAGGATCGAGTGTGGGCCAGCCAGTGCCATTGGCGATCACCATGACAGGCACGCAGATGATGCTGGCTGTGGTTGCTGTGTGAAACTGCATCGCGACGGGATGTAACTGGCGCGACAGCTGGCGGGTGACAAGGATATAGGCGGCAAAGCTGGCGGCAGTGGCAAGCGGCATCAGGGCCACCGCACCAAAGGCCGCAAAGCTGGGTTGGATGACCAGTAAGACGCCCGCAAAACCCACTGCGGCCGCGCCAAGACGGCGTGGGCCGACTTCTTCTCCAAAAAGCCATTTGCCAGCAAGCAAGATGATAAAGGGTTCGACGAACACAATGGCAAGGGCGTCTGCGATGGGCATAAACCGGATCGCGCCGATAAAGAAATAAGTGGCGATGATCAAAAGCGCCGCACGCAAAGCCACACGACCCCAAAGCGCGCGTGGCAGAATAAGGCCAAGGCCCATCAGACCACAGATCGGCGCCATGATGAGGGCTTGGAGCAGGAACCGGATGGTGGTGATCTGGCCCACTGGAATATCAGAGGCGGCAAGTTTTGCGAACACGTCGAGCATCGGGGCGGTGATGCAAAAGCCGATCATAAGGGCCATGCCAAGAGGGATATTGTCAGTCGTTTGTGTCATCAACAGTTGGGCACATTAACAGCGAGGCCGCCCAGGGCGGTTTCTTTATACTTTTCGGACATATCGGCTCCGGTTTGGCGCATGGTTTCAATTGCAGCATCAAGCGGGACAAGATGCGTGC
>JALZWD010000213.1 GCA_023300365.1 Flavimaricola sp.
CCGCATCAGCCATAGGCATCATCGCGGCCTGAGGGTCCATGTCACCAACATCAAGCGCATCCGCCACCGCCACCGCTTCGGCAAGATGCGGCACCATCGCGGTCTCCGTCATTTGCCGCGGAGCGGCCTCCTCGATCCGCACAGCACGCAACCCCGTGACCTGTCCCAATCGCGCGCGCCCAACACAGGCCCCATCCGGGCCCTCTAGACGAACCGATCCAACAGTCACCCCCGGCAAGGCAACAACCTGCCCCACCTCAAATCGCTCAACATCCCGCAAGGTCAATTGCATCCGGTGCAACACCGCATGCACCTGCGCGGGCGCCTCCATCACAGATTTCCTCAAGCTGTGCGAAAAGTCGGGTGGCTTGACGGCCGGCTTTTGAGACGGCGTGGCCCGACCATTGGCAAGCACGACACACAATTCCCCCTGCCGCTCACCCCCTCCGAACTCAAGGCTCAGTCGAACAAGCCGCATCGCACAATCCTCAAGGATCATCGACGCTTCGCGCGTGTTCTCAAGGATAGCCCCCGCCTCTACACCGTCAGCCCAGCCCTCAAGCGAGGTGTCCTCTGACGTCCGCGCCAAATCTTCTAAGAACCCCGTCACCAAGGGCGCGCAGAGTGCCGCATCCGCTTTTGTAATCTTGCGCTCGGCGGCGACATCAGGCCGCAAAATTCCAATGGTCTGCATTTCCACAGTCGCAGTGCGCAATTGCAAATCCAGCACCGCAAGCCCAACCGGCATACCGTCTCGGCCCAACGCCAAGAGCATCCCACCCGGCGCAATCGCCTTGAGCGCCTCATCGAGTGGCATATTTTCTTCTGTGACCCCAAGAACCGAAAGGTTCAGCCCCACCGTCGCCTCGGCAGCACGCGCCATCGCCAAACGAAGCGCCCGCGTCGGCGTCACCGCCGACGACACAACCGCCTCGCCCGCACCGCGCAACAAACGCCGCAGGACAGATTGAGCGTTCTCTTGCTCCATTAAGTCACGTCACCTCGCCGCGTTAACCCTGCGTCCCGGCTACACCATAGCCGCACAATGGTTACGACGGGCCTAACTCGCCAGTTCGGACACCTCCGCATCGCCAATTGGCAACGTCACCCGAAACAAGGCGCCACGTTGACCGGGCACATAGGCGATCTTCCCGCCCAAGCGTTCCATAATCTCGCGACAAATCGCCAAACCAAGCCCCGCGCCACCCGCTTTGGCTTGATCCCCAAGACGCGAAAACTTTTCAAAAATCACCGCATGATGTGCGGGATCGATCCCACTGCCATTGTCGTGAATATCAACCACAACCTGCCCCCCGCGGGTCTCCATATTGATCTGCACTTCGGGTGACACCGCATCGCAATACTTTCGCGCATTTGCCAAGATATTGATGAATACTTGGCTCAGCCGATCCAAATCCGTGAACACCGCCACATCCGTATCCCCCGACCGCCGAATTTTCATCCCCTCAGGCGGCATCCCCGCCGCGGCCAACGCCCGGTCCAAAACCTCGCCAAGATGCCCGGCTTCTGCTTTCAAAACACCTTGGCCATTCTCCAAAACCGTCAAATCCAACAATTCATCCAAAAGCCGCGTCAAACGCTGGGCTTCGACATCAATGATACCTGCGTATTTTTGCTGTTCTGTGGGCTTTAGATCCGGCTCGCGCAAAATCTCAGAGAACGCCCGGATTGACGTCATGGGGGTGCGCAATTCATGGCTAATCTGGCTCAGAAACCCATCCTTTTGGATCGACAACGCCGTCAGCTTTTCATTCGCGTCGCGCAATGCCCGCGCCGTGCGCTCTTGCTCGGCGGATTTGGCCTCAAGTCGGTTGGAATACTCCATGATTTGCGCGGCTTCATCCGCCACCGCGATCAAATCCTCAACCGAAACGCTCGCACCTTCGGTCAATTGCCCCAGCATCGCATGCGCCGTTGCGGCCCCAACCGAGCCGGACAAATCCCGTTCAAGCTCTTGCACAAAATCCGGCGTCACGTCCGGCAAATAGCCAGATTTCCCCTGCGCCTCTGCCGCCGCTTGGAACAATCCCTGCGCTTGTTGTGCGCCCATGATCCGCTGGGCCATAATCAACAAATCTTCGGCATGCGCCGCCCCTGCACGGCGCGGCTGAGACCCTGCAGAATGCTCAAACACATTTACAAATTGCGCGCCCTGAAGTCGCTCAAGCGGCGCGGGAAACGTCACAAGCGACACGCCGATAAAACTGCCCGTGTTGATCAACATCGACCACATTATCGCATGCAGCAATGGATCCATTCCCTCGATCCCAAACAGGGCCTGTGGCCGCAACCACCCCATCCCAAACGGGCCATTTTGCATGATCTCGGCCGATAAAACGCCCGAAAAACTGGGTAAAAACAATGCCCAAATCCAAACAACAAACCCAAGACTAAGCCCGGCCGCCGCCCCAAGGCGTGTCGCACCGCGCCAAAAAATCGCCCCCAACATCGCGGGCAAAACCTGTGCCACACCCGCAAAGGCGATCAACCCAATCGCCGCCAATGCGGCGCCGCCGCCCGTGACCCGAAAGTAGACAAACCCAAGCGCCAGAACCCCCGCAATCGACAACCGTCGCGACAGCAACACCACCTTGCGCACGTCCCCCGATATCATCGCCGTATTTGCCGTCGTGCGAAGCCAAAGTGGCACGACGATATGGTTCGACACCATCGTCGCCAGTGCAATCGTCGCCACGATCACCATCGATGTCGCTGACGAAAATCCGCCCAAAAACGCCAGTGTCGCCAACCCTTCGCGTCCTTGGCTTAAGGGAACCGTTAAAACAAATAAATCCGGGTTACCCTCCGGCATTAAATCAAGCCCCACCACAGCAATGGGCACAACAAACAGGCTCATCAACAAAACATAGAGCGGAAACGCCCAGCTTGCCGTGGCCAAATGCTGCTCATCGGCATTCTCAACCACCATCACTTGAAACATCCGCGGCAGGCACAAGAACGCAGCCGCCGCAAGAAACGTCAGCCCAACCCAGCGCCCCGCGCTTTGATCCCACTGTGCGATTGTGCTGGCATCAATCTGCTCTAGCGTGGCGCCCACGCCGCCGCTGATCCCCCAAACCACAAAAATCCCAACGGCCAACAGCGCCGCCAGCTTGACCACCGCCTCCACCGCGACCGCCAAAACAATCCCGTGGTGGCGCTCATTGGCGTCCAAATTGCGCGTCCCAAACACAACGGTAAAAACCGCAAGTCCAATCGCCGAAAGAAGCGCCACGGTGTTCAGATCACCGGGCTCCCAGACCCGCCCACCAGCCTCTGCAAACACCGCAAAACTTAGGGTCACGGATTGAAGCTGAAGCGCGATATAGGGGGTAATCCCGATCACACAAATCATCGTGACAATCCCGCCCAGCGATGCCGATTTGCCAAACCGCGACGAAATCAAATCCGCAATCGAGGTGATCCGCTGCACCCGGCCAATTCGGACCAACTTGCGCAAAATCCACCACCAGCCAAACATCACCAATGATGGCCCAAGATAGATCGTCAGATACTCAAGCCCCGACCGCGCCGCATACCCCACCGCGCCGTAAAACGTCCACGC
>JALZWD010000214.1 GCA_023300365.1 Flavimaricola sp.
GAAAAACCATTAAGTGTTTTGATTTTTCGCTCACTTAAACGAAGGTGATGGATTGTTTTTTGTGCCCAACGCGCGGCCACCCTGCGCCCTAGGGGCTTTCCCCAGTCATCTGGCGACCTCGCACGCAATTTCCCATCGCATCTAAGATACCCCTGAAGTAGACTGCACGGGTATCTTTCTTGAAGGACAACACTATGGGCATCCTAGACTTTCTCTCCGGCCAATTCATCGACGTTATCGAATGGACTGACGACACCCGCGACACCATGGTGTGGCGGTTCGAACGCGAAGGCCATGAAATCAAATACGGCGCCAAACTGACCGTGCGCGAAGGTCAGGCGGCCGTGTTCATCCACGAGGGGCAATTGGCCGATGTGTTCACACCCGGCCTGTATATGCTCGAAACCAACAACATGCCGATCCTCACATCTCTCCAACATTGGGACCACGGCTTCAAAAGCCCGTTCAAATCCGAGATTTATTTTGTGAACACGACGCGGTTCACGCAGATGAAATGGGGCACGAAAAACCCGATCATGTGCCGCGACCCCGAGTTTGGCCCCGTACGCTTGCGCGCCTTCGGGAGCTATACCATGCGCGTCACCGATCCGGGCCGCTTCATGACCGAAATCGTGGGCACCGACGGCGAATTTACCTCCGATGAAATCGGGTATCAAATCCGCAACGTTGTGGTGCAATCAATCAGCCGCACACTCGCGGGATCGGGCATCCCCGTCCTTGATATGGCCGCCAATACCGCCGATCTAGCCAAGCTGGTCACAACCGCGATTGAACCCACCATCAGCGATTATGGCCTGTCGATCCCAGAATTCTACATTGAAAACATCTCCCTCCCCGAAGCGGTCGAAGAGGTGCTCGACAAGCGCACGTCAATGGGCATCGTCGGTGATTTGGGGCGTTACACGCAATTCTCCGCCGCCGAGGCCATGACACAGGCCGCCGCAAATCCCGGTGGCGCAGGCGCGGGCCTTGGGGCCGGTCTGGGCATGGGAATGGGCATGGCGATGAGTGGCATGGCCGCAGGACCATGGGGCGCGTATCCACAACACCAATCCCAAGCGCACCCCCAACACCAAGCTCAACCATCGGCCGCCGCAGCGCCCGCTCCACCGCCACCGCCCCCCCCTGTTGAACACGTTTGGCACATCGCCGAAAAAGGTGAGACATCCGGCCCATTTTCACGCGCGAATATGGGCCAAAAAGTAGGCTCCGGCGCCCTCACACGCGACACAATGGTGTGGACGGCTGGTCAAGACGGCTGGCTGCCAGCAGGCGAGGTCGCAGACTTGGCCACGCTCTTCACCATCATGCCGCCGCCACCGCCTGCTGGCTAGTGATACACTCCGCCAAGGCCCGGCTTTCTCGGGCCTTGGCATTTTACGTGGCCACCAAAGCCCCCTCCCATAGCCATTGCAATCGGTTAGATGACAGACACCTCCGTCCCCCTCGAACAGCACAGGTTCCCCTGCACCAACTGCGGATCAAACATGATGTTTGATCCCGGCGATGACCAATTGCTGTGCCCGAATTGTGGCAATACCGAAAGCATCGACACAGCCCACCTGCGCCTCGAGGCTATCCGCGAACGCGATTATTACTCGGCGTTGAACAAACTCATGGACCGGGTCGAGTTTGAAGTGACCCGCGTCGTCACTTGCCCCAACTGTAGCGCCCAAACCGAATTTGCGGATCACGAACAGGCCAAACGCTGCCCGTTTTGCGATACCGCCGTTGTCACCGACACAGGCACACACCGCCACATCAAACCAAGCGCCGTCTTGCCGTTTGAGCTTGAGGAACGCGAAGCGCGCGGCGCCATGACGCGCTGGTTGGGCGGTCTATGGTTCGCGCCAAATGGCTTAAAGGAATATGCCCGTAAGGGCCGTAAAATGAATGGTATCTACGTCCCCTATTGGACCTATGATGCCGACACACGCTCGGCCTACACGGGTCAACGCGGCACCCACTACTACGAAACCAAAACCGTGACGCGCAATGGCAAGCGCGAGCAAATCCGCGTCCGCAAAACCCGCTGGCGGCGCACCTCGGGCCATGTCCGCCGCTGGTTTGACGATGTGCTTGTATTGGCCTCTAAATCCTTGCCCAAAAGGTAT
This sequence comes from Flavimaricola sp., assembly GCA_023300365.1. Lineage (GTDB taxonomy): Bacteria > Pseudomonadota > Alphaproteobacteria > Rhodobacterales > Rhodobacteraceae > JALZWD01. Next base: position 2,136 of record JALZWD010000214.1, read on the forward strand.
ACCGACGACCTCGAGCCTTGGGATCTTACCGACCTGCACGCCTATACCCCCGAATACATCGCGGGCTTCCGCGCCGAAGGATACCAGATCGAATTGACCACTGGCTTTGACGTGGCCCGCACACACATGGACCACGTAATCCGGGGTGATGTCCGCCGCGATATCGGCGGCGATGAACAACGTGTCGGCACGGTCGATACACAACTCGACAACATCACCTTCAAGCACATCCTCTTGCCAATCTGGCTCGCGGCCTACAAATACCGCGGCCGCACGTTTCGCTTTGTGGTCAACGGACGCACTGGCAAGGTCACAGGCGAACGCCCCTATTCCGCTTGGAAAATTGCGTTCGCCATTATCATTGGCCTGATCTTACTTGCGCTTTTGGTCTATCTCATTTCGCTCAATCAATAACGCATTGGCCCCAAACCACTTTCCTCAAACGAACGCGCCTTCCGTGGGGTTAGGCCGCCACTTTCTGTTATTTTAGCGCTTTTTAACCTATTGTCGCACCATCGCGGCCAATCCTCTGCTGATTGGCCCATTGTTTGCCGTTTATACACAAAGGAAGATGCGACATGAATCTCGTGACAATGGGGATGAAATATCTCGGACCAACCATCGCAACCAAGGCCGCTGGGATGCTGGGCATACAAAGCCCAATGGTGGTCAAGGTCATCGCCGCAGCCCTGCCCACAATCCTAGCAAGCTTTACGGGCAAAGCCGCCACTGCTGGTGGTGCTGCGTCACTTTTGAACCTGATCAACCAACAAGGTGCCGACACCCCCGAGGCCCTCGAGGCGGCCATTGGCGGCGATGATGCCGGCAATTTCCTTCAGTCGGGAGGCAACGCTCTAAGCGGTCTGCTGGGTGGCGGCACGAATGACGCCCTCGTTGGGGCTCTTGGCCGCCACGCAGGGGTCGATGCCGCCAGCGCGCAATCCCTCTTGGGCCTCGTCGCTCCGGCGGCTCTGGGCTCTTTGAAAACCCAAGTCGCAGAACAAGGCCTTGATGCCAACGGCCTCGCGTCTTTGATGGCGCATCAAAAGCAAAACATCGCAAGCGCCATGCCTGCGGGCTTTGCCGACCAATTAAGCGGGACAGGCCTTCTGGACGGCATCCAATCTGCGGCCGCCCCCACGGCGCCGACTGCCGCTGCACAGTCATCTGGCAGCGGGGGCCTTATGAAACTGGCGCTCCCTGTCGTCATCATTGGGGGCCTGGCATGGTACTTTTTGGGCGGTAGCGCGCCAGAATTGCCTGCGGTTCCCGAAATGCCCGATCTGGCGGGCATGACCGAAGGCGTTGATCTTAACGTGGGCGGTGTGGATCTTGGCCAAGAATTTAGCGGCGTTGTCGGCGGGCTCACTGGCGGTTTTGGTGGGATCACAGATCTGGCCTCCGCCGAAGCCGCCATACCCGGCCTCGAGGCGGCCAGCTCTCAGATCGACAATCTTGGGTCATTGGCTGGCCAATTGCCAAACGAAGCCCAAGGCGCATTTGGTGGCATGGTTGCCGCCGCCACAGGCACCTTACGCCCTATGATCGAAGGCGTGATCGAAAGCAGCGGCGCGGGATCGATCTTGCAACCTATTGCGGATGGTATCTTGTCAAAGCTCGACGGTCTCGCCGGATAGCAAAAAACCACGCAACAGCGTAGTACTCGAGAAAGGCCCCGGCTCATCCCCGTGGCCTTTTTGCGCCTACCCGCTTGCCCCCGCGCACTGGCTCACTATGTTAGCGCGACCATATTTCATCCGGAGCCCCTCTTATGATCCTCTCTTGCGGCGAAGCCCTCATCGATATGTTGCCTCGGCAGTCCACCGACGGCGAAGATTGCTTTGCCCCCTACGCGGGCGGGGCCGTGTTCAATACTGCCATGGCGCTGGGGCGGCTCAATGTGCCCTCATCGTTTTTTTCTGGGCTAAGTTCTGATCTGTTTGGCGATGTCTTGCGCGATACCTTGAGTAAATCAAACGTGGATCATAGCCCCGCCCATTCTTCGCCGCGGCCCACAACATTGGCGTTCGTGCGCCTCACTGACGGTCAGGCCACTTACGCATTTTACGACGAAAACACCGCCGGGCGCATGCTCACCGAAAAAGATTTGCCCAAGGTCACTGCTGACGCGCTGTTTTTTGGTGGGATTTCCTTGGTCGTCGATCCGTGTGGCGCGGCCTATGAGGCCCTCCAAGCCCGCGAAGCCGCATCCAAAGTCATCATGATCGACCCCAACATCCGCCCCAGTTTTATCACCGATGAGGCGGCCTATCGCGCCCGTATCAATCGGATGATGGACCGCGCCGATATCGTCAAACTCTCTGACGAAGACCTCAACTGGCTTGTCGGCGGCAGTGGCATCGAAGATCAGGCCCGCGCCCTGCTTAATCGCGGACCCCGCCTCGTGTGCATCACCGAAGGGGCCAAAGGCGCCACTGGCTACACCAGCTCTGAAAACATATTTGTCCCCGCCAACCCCGTCACAGTTGCCGACACAGTTGGCGCGGGCGATACCTTCAATGCTGGCGTTCTGGCCGCCCTTCACACACGCGGCGCTTTGTCAAAAGAGGCCATCGCCAATTTGGACGCCGAGACAATTACCGCCGCGCTGCAGATGGGCGTCAAAACAGCCGCAATCACCGTCAGCCGCGCCGGAGCCAACCCACCCTGGGCTCACGAGCTGTGAAAGCCCTCCTGCAACGCGTGAGCGGGGCACAGGTCCATGTTGATGGCGCGTTGATTGGTGAATGTGGCCAAGGCCTCATGATCCTCGTGTGTGGGATGCAAGGCGATACTCAGGATATGCCCGCAAGACTTGCGGCCAAAATATCCAAACTGCGCATATTCCAAGATGACGCTGGCAAAATGAACCGCTCCCTCCTCGATATCGGGGGCTCGGCATTGGTCATCAGCCAATTCACTCTTGCGGCCGATACATCGCGGGGCAATCGGCCGGGCTTTTCCAACGCGGCCCCACCCGAGCAAGGCCGCGCACTGTATGATCAGTTTGCCACCGCTCTCGCAGGCTTGGGTATTCCCACCCAAACCGGACAATTCGGCGCCGACATGTCCGTCAGCCTCACCAACGATGGCCCTGTCACAATCATGCTCGAAGTTTGAGACATCCAAGCAAGACCCGCCACATCCGCATTACGGCCTAACAGCCGCGCGCAACAACCAAGACCCAAATCGGACCGTTGCGCCCCTGCGCAATACCAATGCCAAATTCATCAACGCGGGCATGCAACATATTGCGACGATGGCCCGGCGATTCCATCCAACCGCGCACGATACGGTTCGGATCTGGATACCCCCAAGCAAGGTTTTCTGCTGTTAAACAACTGACATAACCCGCACG
>JALZWD010000215.1 GCA_023300365.1 Flavimaricola sp.
TCTCGTGCTCCGCCCCTTACCCGCGCTCTTTGCCCGCGCTCTTTTTCTCGTGCTTGCCGAGTGGCGGCTCCCTGCTCTCGTGTTCTCAGCCCTTTGGGCAATCTGGTGGCCACATAGAAAAAGCCCCCGGTGGGATGTCCACCGAGGGCCTTGTGGTTGAGTATTTGAAGAGGGCTGTGCCCCGCCGCCGTTTAGGGCGCGGCAGCAGCACCACCAAACAAGCGCATGACGATGTCACGTAGGCCAAAGAAGAACCACATGGGCACAGCCACAAGCGCGCCAATCACGGCGAACAGCCCAAAGAGGCGACGCCCACGCTTGAGCCGCGATGACAGGTGCGGCACGGTGATCACCGGCTGGAGGCCAAGCTGTGCTTCGAGCTGAGCCGCGTTGCGGATGACCGGACGGTTGATCTCCATCAAGAAGGCAGCGCCGAGGGCCATCATGCCAACCAAGACACCACCAAGGATAGCGGTCTTGGAGCGGCTTGTGGAAACGGCATAGTCAGGCACAACAGCACGTTCGAGAACCTCGTAACGCTCGGCCTGGTCTTGGCTTTCGAGCTGCTCGCGGATGGTGGCTTCGGTTTTGTTGGTCGTGATGGCCTCGTATTCGGTTTCGAGCTGGTCAAGGCGACGATCGAGCGAGGACAAGCGACGTTCAACTTCGGGGGCACGGGCCAATTCGACTTCGACGCTGTCGATGTTGGTTTGCAGGAGCGCTTGTTGTTGGGTCAGCAATTCGATCTGGCGGGCGAGGTCTTCGCCGCGCAGACGGTCGGTGCTTGTTTCCATTTCAATGACCTGCTGGCCAAGAACCAATTGCTGCTCGCGCAGAGTATTGAGACGTTCACGCTGCGGGATGAGATCATCCGGCAAAGATCCGGCATTTGCCTCTTTGAAGTCGGCCAATTGCTGTTCAACTTCGAGGATTTGCGTGGTCACACGTTGCTCTTGGTCAACAAAGAACGCCAAGGTGCGCTCGGCACGCGCCTCGGAACGCTGTGAGGCCTCAAGGAGGATCGCGTCGAGGAAATCATTCGCAACCAAGGCTGTTTCATCCGCATCGCCAAGGCGCACCGTAATGATAAGGCCCGAGGGCGTAACATCGGGGCGGAATTGTTGCGACGGATCGATCAGCTTGTTGATCTCGACCGCACCACGCAGCATGCCAACCTTTTCGTTGATGCTGTCCTCTTCTGGGAAAAGGCCAAGGCGGGTGATGACATCGACGATGTGATCGCGTGAGCCCAGCTTTTGCTGGATCAACTCGATCTCGCTTGATGGGGTTCTGACTGCGGAGTTTGCGGATTGAACAACTTGCGGTGCCTCAATCTGAATAACCGCGTTGGATTCGTAAAGGCGATCCCGGCTCACCGCGACATAGACCGCAAGAGGCAGGCCAATCATCAAGACCAGAATGATAATTGGCAAACGACGCCAGATAATGCGCAACAGGTTACGCGGAGATAAAAATTGGCCCATGGCCGCCTCCAAATACTCGCAACTATGGGATCAACCACACTCGCACCACACGACAAGTACTATGCACAAATACACCACGTATCTGTGCACTGCCGCTTCAACACCGCCACACCCTGAACACAATCTAACCAATGTTTCGCAATTTTTCTACGAAAGAAGCGGGCTCAGACGGAAACTAACTGTTTACGTTTTGGCTGGTTTAGAGGCCGTTTATGCAGATTCCCGTCAGGATATGATGGGAATCTTGTAAAAAGACGCCAGTAAGCTGCGCACCCGATGGAATGGGGCCAGCGGGGCGGTGCAATGTGGCGTGAAAACTCTGATTTTGGGAATCAAGGCGGATGGACATGGCGTCAAAGCCCCAGACCTCGCGCGTGATCGGATAGAGCGCTTTGTAGGCCGCCTCTTTGGCGGAGAACACAGCCGTGGCATGCGTCGCCTCAAAATCACCGTGTTCGTCTTGGTTGAGGATTCGGTCTTGGACCGCGACACTTAAGGGGACCGCCTGTTCGGCATCAATGCCCAGCGCGGCCGCGTTTTGTGACAGGGCCGCTGCGCATAGGCCGTTTGTGTGGGTGATGCTGCCCACAAGGCCCTTGGGCCAGATTGGGGCACGGTCAGATCCCGCGGGTATTGCCATTGGTGGATGCCCAAGCAGGCCCATTGCCGCGCGTGCCGCCGAGCGCCCTTGGGCAAATTCACCGCGTCGTTTGGGAATTGCGCGGGCCACGGCCACGGCCTCGTCTGGCCAAAGTGCGAGATCGCCTTGAACCGGCTCAGAAACGGCGACGCCCGGCCCCCATATTTCGGAGAGCCTTGAAATCAGCGGATGGATCACCCGCGTGCGGCGCGGCGGGCGCGCATGTCGCGGCGGCGGGCCATCGCGTCACTGCGGCTTGCCGCGCGTTCGTTGACCGAGACAATTTTGGGCGCAGGTGTCGCCCCGCCAGAGGCATCAATGCGCGCGGCCAATGCGCCCAAGGTTGGGAAGCGGAACACATCGGTGATGCCAAAATCGGTGAGGGCCAATGCCTGTTTGATATCGCGGTGTGCTTGAACGGCCAGCAAGGAATGCCCGCCGAGATCGAAGAAATTGTCCTGTGCGCCGATATCTTGGACGCCCAAAAGGCGGGTCCACACAGCCGCGATAACCGGGGCGGAAGATTTGCCCCCTTCGGTCCGAACGGGCGCAGGAGTGCTGGCGGCGACGCGAGGTTTGCGCTTGGCCGCGAGAGGTGCTGGCAATGCTTGGCGATCGACCTTTTTGTTTGGGGTCAGCGGCAGGCTTGCCAGTGTAACGACACGCGCGGGCACCATATGCGCGGGCAAATTTGCGGCCAGTGCGGTGCGAATGGTGTCTTCGTTTGGGGCCGTCTCTTGGGTGTCGTCGGCGATGATATAGGCGACAAGTTGGGTCAGGCCCGGTGTATCTTCGCGGGGGATGACAACGGATTGGCGAATGCCATCTAGCGCGTCAATAGCGGCCTCAACCTCGCCCAGCTCAATCCGGTAGCCGCGCAATTTGACCTGATGGTCGGCACGGCCAAGGAAATCGAGGGTGCCGTCGGGGCGCCAACGGACAAGATCGCCGGTTTGATACATCCGGCCAGCACCAAAGGGATTGTCGCGGAAACGCTCGGCGGTGAGGCTGTCGCGTTGCCAATAGCCGCGCGCAACACCCGCGCCGCCGATCCAAAGCTCGCCGATCTTGCCCACC
>JALZWD010000216.1 GCA_023300365.1 Flavimaricola sp.
GGCCAAAATGCCGTTGGCGCTGATCAATTGTCCGCCGCCCAATTATACCGACAGGCCCAAAGGATTTGCCGCTATCCCCGGTGGTCAGGCCTTTTTTCAACAAGATTTCAAACGCGCCCTACGCGTGGCCAAGGCCTTTAAGGCGACACATCTTCATATCATGTCGGGCGTGGCCGAAGGGGGCGCCGCGCGGGCCGCATTTGTCGAAAACCTTGCGTGGGCTGCGGCGCATGCGCCCGAACAATCGCTGACGATTGAGCCGATAAACACACATGATATGCCGGGATATTTCCTGTCCGACTACGACCTTGCTGATGATGTGCTGGCCGAGGTTGCGGCCCCCAATCTACATTTGCAATTTGACGCCTATCATGCCCACCGGATCACCGGCGATGTGCTGGCCACATGGGCAAAATGCGCCCCCCGCGTCGCCCACATACAGGTTGGTGGATACCCCGGCCGCCACGAACCGATGGACGGCGAAATCGACTATACCGGGTTTTACCGCGCCGCTAGCGCATCAGGCTATACCGGATGGGTCGCTGGGGAATACGCCCCCAAAGGCGCGGTCATTGACGGATTGGCATGGCGCGAAAACATGCTGACATAAGGCTGTCAGCAGGGGTATGTCACAAGGGCCTCATCAACAAACCCAAGGAGTGATGAGATGACACATATGCCAACAGTGGTCTGGACCGAAATCCCCGTCAGCGACCTTGCCAAAGGGCAGGCATTCTACGAGGCGGCCTTTGGCTGGAGCATGGTTTTGCAAACCGCCGAAACGTCGGGCAGCCCCAATGATTACGTCGATTTTTCGGATGATCTAAGCCGCGTCGGCGGGCATCTTTACCCCGGCATGCCCGCATCGGGGAATGGCCCCACAATCCACCTCGCCGTGCCCGGAACGCTTGAGGACGGGATTGCGCGGTTTACCAACGCGGGTGGTGCGGTGCTAAGCCCGCCGGTTGAAATTCCACCGGGGCGGTTCGTTTATGCCACGGATCCCGATGGCAATTCCATCGGCCTGTTTGAACCCAAGGGCGCATAGATGCGACGCGCCGACCGCCTGTTCCAGATTGTACAATATCTGCGGGGCGGTCGGCTGCTTACGGCCCAAGCCTTGGCGGACAGGCTTGAGGTGACCAAGCGCACGATCTACCGCGACATCGCCGACCTGATAGGATCAGGCGTGCCCATCGAGGGCGAGGCGGGCGTGGGGTATATTATGCGCGACGGATACGAGGTGCCGCCGCTGATGTTTACCTCTGATGAAATTGTGGCCCTTGTCGCCGGTGCCCGCCTGATCCGTGCATACGGTGGCTCTGGCATGGCGCTGGCCGCCGAAGAAGCATTGGTCAAAATCGAAGCCGTCGTGCCAACTGAAGCCCGCGCACGAGCTGCCAAGGTTGGTGTCAATGCGATTGCAGGCGAGGCGATGACCGACGAGGTGCGCACCGCACTCGACACCCTCGAACAGGCCAGCAACGACCGCAGTCGGATCGAGATTGCCTATACAGACGAAGAGGGGGCCGAGACGACGCGCGTTCTGCGCCCGCTTGGCCTGTGGTTTTGGGGCAAGGTCTGGACCCTCGTGGCGTGGTGCGAAATGCGCCAAGATTTCCGCATGTTCCGCGTTGACCGGATGGTGGGCATCACCCTGCTCGATAGATTTCGCGAAGAACGCGGGCAAAGCTTGCGCGATTTCTTTGCCCGCGACGACCGGCGAAAGCGCTGAAATCTTCAAAAGATTTCAGACTGATTTCTTCAAAAAGAAATCACGTCACTCCCCCGACAGGCTTTGCGCCAAACGCATCAGTTGCACCGCCTCGCGCCGATAGCCAAATGGGTCGTCTCCCACACCGCGATTGGCCAAGGCAATCGCATCGCTCCAGCCCCAGTCACCAAGATAGGCCGACCCGCGCAGCAATTGCCCAAATCCGGCCACGGCGGTGGCAAACTGCGCCTCTGCGCTCGGCGTTGCATCCCCCGCCACAATCGGCACTTCGTAAAGCTGGCTCTCGTCCTCACCCGGCGCCTTCCAACGCAACCGCAAAAACCCAAGTTCCGCAGTGTCGGACGCCGCCACCTCTGGCTGATACCGCAGCGGATCATTCAACAGCGCAGGTGATCCCACAGGCGTCACCTCGTAAATCGCCGTCACCCGGTGCCCGGCCCCCAACTCACCGGCATCCACCGCATCATTGTTGAAATCCTCGCGCCGCAAGGCCCGCGTCTCATAGCCGATCAAACGGTATTCCCCGATCACGCCGGGGTTCCACTCCACCTGCACCTTCACATCCCCCGCAATCGCAAAAAGCGCGCCCGAAAGCTGATCAACCAACACCTTTTGCGCCTCGTTTAACGTATCAATATAGGCCGCAACCCCGTTGCCGTTCTGCGCCAGCGCTTGCATCGTGGCATCGTTCAAATTGCCACGACCAAAGCCCAGAACGCTTAGATAAATCCCACTGTCCCGCTGACCGGCAATAAACTCCTCAAGCCCGGCAGGGCTGCTGAGCCCAAGGTTAAAATCCCCATCCGTGGCAAGGATCACGCGCGATACTTCATCGGCCTCGGTCATCTCTTTGGCCAATGAATAGGCCCGCGAAAGCCCGCCTTGCCCATTGGTGCCACCACTGGCTTGCAAGGTATTGAGCGCTGCGGCAATCGCCTCACGGTCGGCCGCTGGCGTGGCAGGCAAAGCAACCCCCGCCGATCCCGCATAGGTCACAATCGCCACCTCATCTTCGGGGCGCAATTGATCAAGCATCAGCATAAACGATTGGCGCAAAAGCGGCAGCTTGTTGGGCTGGTTCATCGACCCGGACGTGTCGATGAGGAACACAAGATTAAGCGGCGCTCGATCCGCGCTCGCGGGCTCAATCCCTTGCAAACCGATATGCACAAGCTGCGTGCCGTCGTTCCAAGGGGTCTGCATCACCGTCACATTGGGCGCGAAGGGCTGCGTGCCATCACGGTCGGGGGCGGTGTAGTCATAGGGG
>JALZWD010000217.1 GCA_023300365.1 Flavimaricola sp.
GGTTGTGGTCGTGGCCATCGCGGTTGTCTTCGCCGTTGGCGAGGTTGTGTTTCTCGTTGTAGCTGACCAAATCGCGCAGGGTGAAGCCGTCGTGGGCGGTGAGGAAATTGACCGAAGATGTCGCGGGGCGATTGGAATGATCAAAGCGCAGGGCCGATCCGGAAACGCGGCTGGCCAATTTGCGCGTCATGTCGGAGTTGCCGCGCCAAAAGCCGCGTACTTGGTCGCGGTATTTATCGTTCCATTCGGAAAACGGCGGCTGGTAGGCGCCCATTTGATAGCCGCCGGGGCCAATATCCCAAGGCTCGGCGATGAGTTTGAGGCCGCTTAGGACGGGATCTTGGCGCAGGGCCTGAAAGAAGGGGGCGTCGCGGTCAAAGCCTTTGTCGGTGCGGCCAAGGGTTGAGCACAGATCAAAGCGAAAGCCGTCGACGCGCATTTCGGTGGCCCAATAACGCAGGCTGTCGAGGACCATACGCATGACCATTGGGTGGGCGATATTGATCGTATTGCCGGTGCCGGTATCGTTGATATAGCGGCGGCGCACGTCCGGGAGGCGGTAGTAGGTGGCGTTGTCGATGCCCTTAAAGCTGAGCATCGGGCCTTTTTCGTTGCCTTCGGCGGTGTGGTTATAGACCACATCGAGGATCACCTCGAGGCCAGCGGCATGCAGGCGTTTGACCATTTGTTTGAATTCGACCACCGGATCGGAGACCGCATAGCGCGGTTCGGGGGCGAAAAAGCCCATCGTCATATAGCCCCAATAATTGCTGAGGCCTTTGTCGGTGAGATGTTGGTCATCAAGAAAGGAATGGACGGGCAAAAGCTCAATCGCGGTGACGCCAAGCTTGCGGTAATGGGCGATCATCTCGTCAGAGGCGACAGCGCCGTATGTGCCGGCATTGGCGATATCGTCGCGGCCTGCGGTGATGCCTTTGACGTGGGTTTCGTAGAACACGGTTTTCGACATGGTGGTGTTGGGGCGGGTATCATCGCCCCAATCGAAGGTGTCGTCGGTGACCACGCAGCGGGGCATGAACGGCGCGCTGTCGGTTTTGTTGAATGTCAGGTCCGAGTGCAGGGCGTGCACGTCATATCCCATCAGCGCCTCGTCCCACGTTGGGTGGCCCGTGATTTGGCGGGCGTAGGGATCAAGCAAGAGCTTGTGTGGGTTGAAGCGGTGGCCTTCATCGGGGCTGTGGGGGCCTTGGACGCGGTAGGCGTAGTGTTGGCCCGCAGCGAGGCCCGCGATATGGCCATGCCAGATGTGGCCGGTGTTTTCGGGCAGCTCGATATTGAGGAATTCGGCGCCGTCTTTATCAAAGAGGCATAGGGTCACGGCGGTGGCGTGTTGGGAGAACAACGCAAAGTTAATGCCGCCCTGCGTGAGGGTGGCACCCAAGGGATGGGGGAGCCCGGCCGTGATTTGCAAATCGCCTGTCATACGGGCGGGGTAACATCCCTGTAGAGGTCCGTATAGCTTGATGCTGAAGGACCCCACCCGACGGGCTGTTTCATCGCGTTTTTGCGCAACTGCGCCCATGTTTTGGGATCATTGTAGAGGGATATGAGACGGTCGAGCGCGGTGATGAGAGAATCGTGGGTGATCGGATTGAATTGCACGCCTGTGGCGACACCTGTGGCGAGGGCGGCGGGCGAGGCGTTGATGACCGTATCGGCAAGGCCGCCGGTGAGGGCGACAAGCGGGATGGTGCCGTATTTGAGGCCGTAGAGCTGTGTGAGGCCGCACGGCTCGAAGCGCGAGGGGATGAGGATGGCGTCGCCGCCGGCCATCATACGGTGCGAGAGGGCCTCGTCATAGCCAATTTTCACAGCGATTTGAGGGTGTTCTGCGGCTTTCTTGAAGCCCTGCTCAAGGCCGGGGTCGCCAGAGCCGAGCAGGGCCAGTTGGCCACCGAGGTGGGTAAGATGGGGCAGGCAATCGAGCAGCAGATCAAGGCCTTTTTGATCGGTGAGGCGCGAGACCACGACGCATAGAGGGCCGTCTGATTTGGGCAGGCCGAATTCTTTTTGCAGGGCTGATTTGTTGGCGGCCTTGCCGGCGGCGGTTTTGTAGGGGGTGATTTCGGGATCAATCGCGGGGTTCCAGACGGCCTCGTCGATGCCGTTGAGGATGCCTGACAGATCGCCGCGGCGGTGGCGCATCACGCCGTCGAGGCCCATGCCGAAATGGTCTGTCATCAGCTCGGTCGCGTAGGTGGGCGAGACGGTCGTGAGGCGGTCGGCGCCGGTGAGGCCCGCTTTGAGGGCGGAGATTTTACCCCAAAATTCGAACGTGTCGGGGGTGTAACGGGCCTTTTTGAGGCCGAGCGTTTTCAATTTTGCAACATCGGCCAATCCGTGGAAGGCGATGTTGTGGATCGTGAGCACAGTCCCAATTTTGCCAGTGCCGCCGGCCATGTTGAGATATTCGGGCACGAGGCCTGCCTGCCAGTCGTGGCAATGCAGGACCTGGGGTTGCCAGCCTTTGAGATCGCCCATGGCGATTTTGGTGGCGACCAGCGAGAGGGCGGCGAAGCGTTCGGGATTGTCGGGCCAATCTTTGCCGTCGGGGCCGAGGTAGATGTTGCCTGCACGATGAAAGAGATGCGGCGCGTCGAGGATCAGCAGGTCGAGGCCGAACGCCGTCGCGGAAACGAGTTTGGCCGGACCGCCAAACAGGGACGGGAGTTTGAGGGCGATTTTGGTTTTGCCAAGCTTTTCCATGACTTGGGGGTAACCGGGCAGCAGTGTGCGCATTTGAACGCCGTGTTCGGCCACGGCGGCGGGCAGGGCGCCCACAACATCCGCCAGCCCGCCAGTCTTGACCAGCGGGGCGCACTCGGAGGCGACGGAGAGGACGTTTATTGTGCGGCTTGCCAATTGTTTACCATGTCTTGTGTGAGAAGCGTGACGCCTTTGTCGGTGACGCGGAAATGCTCGGCGTCTTGGGTGGAATCTTCGCCGACGATCAGGCCTTCGGGGATGGTGACGCCGCGGTCAATGACCACGTTGCGCAGGCGCGCGTGGCGTTCGACGACAACGCCGGGGAGAACCACCGCGTGATCAAGGACGGAGTAGGAATTGGTGTGGACCCCGGTAAAGAGCAGCGAATTGCGCACCTCGGTTCCGGAAATGACGCAACCACCCGACACCATGGAGGAAATCGCCATGCCGCGTCGGGATTTTTCGTCGTGGATAAATTTGGCGGGGGGCACCGATTCCGAATATGTCCAGATCGGCCATTTCTGATCCCACAGATCAAGATCGGGGGTGAAATCGGTGAGGTCGATATTGGCCTGCCAAAAGGCATCGACGGTGCCGACATCGCGCCAATAAGAGGGCGCGCCTTCGTGGCGGACGCAACTGTCGTCAAAGCGGTGGGCCATGGCCTTGCCGTTTTTGACAATCTCGGGGATCAGGTCGTTGCCAAAATCATGGCTGGAGTCGGTGATGTCGGCATCGCGCATCAACAAATCCCGCAAGAACGGCCATGAGAAGACGTAAATACCCATCGAGGCCAACGCGCTGTTGGGATCATCGGGCATGCCGGGAGGATCGGCGGGCTTTTCCAAAAATTCGGTAATCTGGCCCTTGGCGTCGGTGGCCATAACGCCAAATTCGGTGGCGTCGCCGCGTGGCACGGTGAGGCAGCCGATGGTGACGTCGGCGCCGCTGTCGACATGCTGTTGCAGCATGATTTCGTAGTCCATTTTATAGATATGGTCGCCCGCAAGAATAATGATGTGGTCGATATCGTAACTATCAATGATATCAATGTTTTGCGTGACCGCATCCGCGGTGCCCTTGTACCATTCTTCGGTGCCGCTGCGTTGGGAGGCGGGCAGGATGTCGAGGAACTCGTTCCGCTCGGCGCGAAAGAAGGACCAGCCGCGCTGGCAATGGCGGATCAAGGAGTGGGCTTTGTATTGCGTGGCCACGGCCATTTTGCGGATGCCTGAATTCATCGCATTCGAGAGGGCAAAATCGATGATGCGGGATTTTCCGCCAAAATACACCGCTGGTTTTACCCGCAGGTCCGTCATTTCTTTGAGCCGGGAGCCGCGCCCCCCGGCGAGAACAAAGGCCATAGATCGTTGGGTTAATCGGCGATTATTTTGCATTCTTGGCCCTTTCAAAAAAGTGTCAAATATCGAGTTTGAAAATCAATGTGGCGAGGGGCGGCACGGTAATTTGAAGGCTGGCGGGTTGGCCGTGCGCGCCGGTGTCTGAGGCCGCAACGCCGCCCATGTTGCCGCGATTTTCGCCGCCGTATTGGTCGGCGTCGGTGTTGAGCACCTCTTGCCAATGGCCGGTTTTTGGCACGCCGACAGCAAAGCCTGTGTGTTCAACGGGTGTGAAATTGCAGACCACAAGGCAGGGCGCATCGCCGTCTTTGCCGTAGCGGACCCACGACAGTATTGATTGCGCCGAATTGCCGCCATCGATCCATGAAAAACCGTCGGGTTCGCAATCTTTGACGTAGAGCGCGGGGGTGTCGCGGTAGAGGTGGTTGAGATCGCGGATCAGGTTTTGCACGCCCTTGTTTGCGGGCCTGTGGGAGGCATCCCAATCCAGTTGAGCGTCGTGGTCCCATTCGTGACCTTGGGCAAATTCGCAGCCCATAAACA
>JALZWD010000218.1 GCA_023300365.1 Flavimaricola sp.
AATAAAAAAAAAGCAACAAAGCAAAATCACCGGGATACGCAACGATCTGGTACCAAGAACTGCGCGATACGCCGAGAAGGCGCGTGTAGTCGTCCGGTGTAGAGACACGCCCCTCCACCAGATCAAACTGCACGCTCGGCTTCTCAAGCGTCATATATTCCATGATCTTGTTCATCGTAGAGATGTTGTTCATCGGGTTCTTTGGATCGGGCGAGACACCGATATCAATCGCGTTCAATGCCGCGAGCAAATCATCGCCATACAAGGCACCCGTAAAGGTGAAATACGCGTCCAATCCGTGCCGCGTCACATCCGCCTTCACTTCCTCAAGCTCGGGTCCGAAACCCACGATCAAGAAATGAACGTCCTTGCGATCCAACGCATCCGTCAAATGGGCTGCGGCCTCAACAAGCAGGTCCATGCCCTCTTGCTGACCGATCACCCCCACATAGCCCAGAACCGTCCCAGCCCCCTTGCGGTAGCTGTCATCGCCGGGGCCCGGCTTAAACGTCTCGATCCGCGGCGCAGAGCGGACGACGAACACATCCTCGGGGTCCATCTTGCCGCGCCGAATGGCGATTTCTTTGAAGGATCCGTTCGTGGCCATCGACACAGCGGCCGTGCGAAACGTCATCCGCTCCCAGATCAGCATGATCTTGTACAACAGACCCTTTTTGTCGAACTTGGCCTCAAACAATTCTGGGCAAACATCGTGGTGGTCAAACATATAAGTGACGCCCCACAGGCGGTACCACCAGGCCATCACAAACACCAAATCCGGCGGGTTACAGCCTTGGATGACGTCAAAGCCACGCTCGCGCCAAATCTTGCGCCCAAGCCGGAACCAATGCCACATAGCATAAAGGTATTCCTTGGCATAAGCCACAGCACCTGCATGGGCCTCAACCGGCATCGGGTGGCGATAAATATGCACACCCTCGATCTCTTCATAAGCTTCGTTCCAGCCACGCCCCATCGGACACAGAACGGATACCTCGTATCCCGCCTTCTGCAGCGTCGTCGCCTCAAGCCATACACGCCGATCCAGCGGCACAGGCAGATTTTCGACGACAATCAAAATGCGTCGCGACGTATCAAAACTCATGAAGTGTCCTTCAAGATAAATTGGTCAAGATCAACAGCCTCGAAAGGCCCGGCCCCAACCGGTTATCTTGTTGGGTTGGGTTTAATCCATCGGTCACGGCTATAAAACTTATTTTGCACTTTTTTACCACCTGCCCCCTACGTTACCCATTCACTGCGACAACAAAACCGTGTGGATTGACGGTTTCGTTTCCGAACCCGCCCCTAAGCCGCTCGGAAAACGCCCAAAGCCACGAGGCATGCGATCCTCATGTATCAAGTGATTCTCACAAAAAGCTCTTGAAATTCCACTTTTGTGGGCGCCCGCATGCGGCTGTGGCGGCACCATTTGAAGTTCAGCCCTTAAAGACCTTCGCACCTAACTTGATGCTCTACGCCCCCTCTGCCGCGTGATCTTGCCAATCGCCTAGGGTCCACTGGTTTTTGGCCCGAAAAATGCCGTATAGGTCTGGCACCCCCAAGCCAAACCCGTAAGTGTTCGCGCAACAAGGACCAAGACCGTTATGCAAGAAACCAAAATCACCGTAGTGGGGATTGGCTATGTTGGCCTGTCAAACGCCGTCCTGTTGGCCCAGAACAATCCCGTCACCGCCGTTGATGTCACACCTGCGCGCGTCGACATGCTTAATGCCCGGCAAAGCCCGATTGTGGATGCCGAACTGGCCGATTATCTGGCCACACGCGATTTGGACTTAACCGCCACGCTGGATGGGCCTGCGGCCATGGCAGGGGCGGATTTGATTTTTGTGGCCACGCCCACAAATTACGATCCGAACGCGAATTTCTTTGATACTTCGAGTGTTGAGGCCGTCGTCGAACAGGCTTTGGCGGTAAACGACCACGCCACCATTGTGATCAAGTCCACCATTCCCGTGGGCTTTACTGCGGCCCTGTCCAAACGCCTTGGCACCGACCGCCTGCTCTTTTCGCCCGAGTTTTTGCGCGAAGGCCGCGCCCTTTATGACAATCTGCACCCCAGCCGGATTGTCGTTGGAGGCGACGGTCCGCGCGCAGCGCAAGTGGCGGCTTTGTTACAACAAGGCGCGCTCAAAAAGGACGTCGACACGCTCTTTACCGGCCCCTCCGAAGCCGAAGCGATCAAATTGTTTGCCAATACCTACCTCGCCATGCGCGTCGCCTATTTCAACGAGCTCGACAGCTATGCGATGGCCCACGGCATGGACAGCCGCGCCATCATCGACGGCGTTGGCCTCGATCCACGCATCGGCAGCCATTACAACAACCCCTCCTTTGGTTATGGCGGCTATTGCCTGCCCAAAGACACCAAACAGCTGCTCGCCAATTACGCAAAAGTGCCGCAAAACATCATGCAGGCCATTGTCGACGCCAATACCACCCGCAAAGATTTCATCGCCGATCAAATCATCGCCCAAGGCCCCGAATGCGTTGGCATCTACCGACTGACGATGAAAACCGGGTCGGATAATTTCCGCGACAGTTCGGTTCAGGGCATCATGAAACGGATTAAGGCCAAGGGCATCGAAGTGGTGGTGTTTGAACCCGCCTTGGACGCGCCCGAATTCTTTGGCTCCGAGGTCGTGCACGATATTGCGGCCTTTAAGGCCCGCGCCAATGTGATCGTGGCCAACCGCGCCACCGATGAATTGGCCGATGTGGCAGACAAAGTCTTTAGCCGCGATTTGTTTGGCCAAGACTAGCGGCGGGCCGCTCTTAGACGCTTTGGAAACCGAATTGTAATCTTCCTGCGCCACACCTGTGCCAACTATGCTTTGGTACAAAGGGCTCAGGATGTCTTTAACTTCGCTTCGATTTGCGTTCAAACTGCCTTTGGCGATCATCGCCTTGGGGTTTGTCATCACTGCGGCCGTATCCTGGCTGGCCTATCAACAATCCAACACCACCGTTCTCAACCAGGTTGAAACCCGGCTGAATGTGCTCATGTCCGAACGCGTCGCTCAATTGGAACGCTGGGCCGAAAACACACAACAAGTGGTTGCCTCATATGGTGATTTTCCATGGATTGTCGGGGCGATAACCGCTTTTTCCAACGCCTATCCCGCCGCCGAAGACAGCCCCACCCAAACACTGCAACAGCTTTACATCACCGACAATCCCCACCCCGCCGATAGCCGCGATCTCTTGGACCGCGCCGAGGCAAGCGGCGCCTATCACGGGATGCACGCCCGATATCACCCCTTCTTTCGCGACCTGAAGAACCAGCACGAATTCTACGATGTCTTTTTGTTCAACGCCCAAGGTGATCTGATTTATTCGGTGTACAAAGAGGCCGATTACGCCACTAATTTTCTCACCGGCCCCCATGCCGATTCTGGGTTGGGCCGCGTTTACCGGGCCGCCCTCGAAGGAGAGGCAGGCACAGTTTATAGTGACGATTTTGCGGAATATGCGCCGAGCAATCGCGCGCCCGCAGCCTTTTTGGCCACGCCCGTCATCGACAGACGCGGCACGCCGATTGGCGTCATCGCCGTGCAACTGCCGGTTTCCGTGATTGGCAATATCCTCAACAACAACGAAGGATTGGGGGAAACAGGCGATATTCAGGCCGCGAGCGAAGATGGCCGTGCCCATACCCCCCCACGCTTTGAAGATGGTGTTCCGCTATTGGGGCAATTGCTCACGCCCCAAAGACGCGCCGCGTTTGAACAGGCCGATGGCGCCTTCCTGATTGGGGTGCCCGGCACCCGTGGCGCGTCTGTTTTGGCCGGGTCGCGCGAGATGGAAATATTTGATTTCAATTGGCGGCTCATGGCCGAACTCGAAGAGGCCGAGGCCCTGATCCCAGTGGTCGCCCTTCGCAATAAGATGCTGGCTGTGGGCGGGGGATTTTTACTGGTCTCGGGGCTGCTTGGATGGGGGCTTGCGGCAATGATCACCCATCCATTGTCTCGGCTGGGCCAATCCATGCAGGCGGTCTCGGACCGCTCTCCCAATTTCACTGTGCCCGACACCGCGCGCGGCGATGAAATCGGTGCCTTGGCCAATATCCTTGTCGGCTTCCAAGACGGTCTTGCCAAATCCGACACCCAAGAGAAAAACATCCGCGCCCAACAACAAGAACAACACCGCGTGGTTGAGAAATTAAGCATCGGACTTACCCATTTGGCCGAAGGTAACCTGACCCAGCCCATCACCCAAAGCTTTGCCCAAGATTATGATCAATTGCGCCTTGATTATAACCGCACGCTCGAAACCTTATCCCAAACCATCCGCGCCCTATCGACCAATGCGGCCACCATCCAAGATCGCGCCAAGAGTATCGCCACCGGCTCAGGCGATCTGTCCCAACGCACCGAAAATCAGGCCGCCACCCTCGAGCAAACCGTCGCAGCCCTTGATGAAATGACGGCCAGCGTCCGCTCGGCGGCGCAAGGCGCAAAAGAAGTTGCAGGAATCGTCCGCGAGGCGCAGACCGACGCGGAATCCAGCGAACCCGTGGTCCGCGATGCTGTCGCCGCCATGACCGAAATCGAGGCTTCCTCAAATTCGATTTCGCAGATCATCACTGTGATCAATGATATCTCGTTCCAAACCAATCTATTGGCTTTGAATGCCGGGGTTGAGGCGGCGCGGGCCGGCGAGGCGGGCCGCGGATTTGCGGTTGTTGCCTCCGAGGTGCGCGCACTTGCGCAGAAGTCCGCAGGCGCCGCCAAAGAAATCAAAGATCTGATCGACGGCAGCACCGAACAAGTAGAGCGCGGCGTGGTTCTTGTGGGCGATGCCGGCAGCGCGCTGAACCGTATTGTTGAGCGGATTGGCCATATTTCACAGGTGGTCTCCGGCATGGCCACAGGGGCCGCCGAGCAATCCACCGGCCTCAACGAGATTAACATTGGCGTCGGGCAATTGGACAAGGTCACACAGCAAAACGCCGCCATGGTCGAAAGCACCACCGCCAGCAGCGCAACCCTCAACACTGAGGCGCAGCGGCTGGCCAAAGCTGTGTCCTATTTCAAGATCGGGACCGCAACGCCCACCAAATCTACAGCCTCGCCCAAGACCGCATTCGCCGCGCCACCCGCAGATATTGGATCAAAAACCAGTGCCCCGCAGGGCGCCCCTGTCACCCCCAGTGATACGTCCAAAGACGCGGCATCCCCCCCAGACAATCAGCCCACGGCCCCAAATCCAGAACCATCCCCAACAGCGGCGCGCCCGGTTGCACAGATGCGCCCGACATCACAAACCATACTCGACGATGATGTCGGCGTTTGGCAGGATTTCTAGGGGCGCCAGATGGCCCACCCCCTAGCGGTTTTCGTCAACATAGGCCCGCAAAACCGCATGTATGCCGTCCAATGCGTTTTCACCTTTGCTCTCAAAGTCATCAAAAATATCCACACCGACCTGCAGGACAATCGTTGTCGGAGCCGCTGACGTCAGGTTTGATCTGCCATTTTTGGGGCCGATCTCTTCATCGCCACCGCGCACCGCCTTAAGAAACGCGGATGTGGCCGTTACAGAATAAAATCACTGCCCGTCAGGAAATTGGTGAGGTTCACAATGACCTGGAAATCGGCGGTGCCATCACCATTGTGATCCCCCTCAAGCAAGACTGCATTCACCCCCGCGCCAAGCCCTTGAGTTCGCAACTCACCTGCTGAATCAAATCCATTGCCGCTAAACTGAGCTGTCCCAATGAAATCAAAAGCGTCGTCCTCGCCGAACGTCAGCGTATTGGCATCCAAACCATCAAGCCGGATCACATCCTGCCCATGGGTAAATCCGTTGATGAAATCACGGTTGGTGGCCCCTGCGCGGCTATCGGCATAGGTGGTATACACAAACGTATCCGCCCCACTGCCCCCCACAAGCGTATCGCGCCCGGTATTGCCGGTCAGGATATCATCGCCATCATTGCCGTTGATCTGGTCATTGCCACCCCGCCCGGTCAACGCGTTGTTGCCAGCATTGCCCACCAGAGTGCCGGGCGCATCATTGCCAACAGCATTCAAATCGCGCAGATCATCGATGGTGGCCAAACGCACCAACTCGACATTGTTGGGTTGGACATAATCGACAAACGCACGCACCGTATCGATGCCGCCGCCTTGGCTAAAGCCGATCTCGCCCAAGACCCGGTCGCCTGCGTTTTCGACGATATAGAAATCATTCCCCAAGCCGCCCCGAAGCCGGTCGGCCCCAAGCCCCCCATTAAGGACATCATTCCCGGCAAAACCCTGAAGCAAATCACCGCCCGTGCCCCCAACAAGGGTGTCGCCGCCCGAGGTGCCGCTGATGGTCTGTGCAGGTTCGGGCAACAGAGCCAAAATATCGGCCAAGGTCCGCTGACCATCCGCAAACGCAAAGCTTTCGATCTCGCGAAATGTCACGCTGTCAGTGGTTGTAGAAACAATGTAATTCGCGCCACTTTGGGTAACGGCATTGATAAAGCTAAACTCAAAATCAACCGTCAAAAGATCGTCGCCCGCACCACCAATCGCAATATCGACCCCCGGCCCGGTGCGAATATCATCATCGCCCGCGCCGCCATACAGGGTGTCATTGCCCTCACCACCAAAAAGCTCGTCATTCCCCGACCCACCAAACAAGGTGTCATTGCCCCCGGCCCCTCGGAATTCAACATTCCGCGCCAAACCACCGGCATTCATCGTATCGGCACTATCGGTGCCCCAAACCCCGTCGATATAGCTCAGGCTATCGGTGTCACCAAAGGCATCCGTGGCCGTCCCCAGCCCAAGGTTGATAGTCACACCACCCGTGCCGCCCGTGTCTATTTCGCGGCCATAATCGATCCGGTCATACCCAAGCGATCCATTGAACGTGTCGTTGCCCGCATAGCCGATCCAATTTTGCGCATGGGCGCTCACCGACCCGGTAAAGGTATCGTTGTCTTGGCTGCCTTGGAAATAATGCGCCCAGGTGAAGGTGGTGTTGATCAAACCCGCGGTGCCCGACGTCACCGTGCCCGCACCATTGCCGTCCACCACAAAGTGCACGCCGCCAACCCCGGTTTGGTTTTGGTACGATACATCAATACCATCCCCCAGACCAAAGATCGTCTGGCTGCCAATGACCGTGTCCGCACCGCGGCCAGCCAAAATCAAATCTCCGAAAAAATCCGTCGCGACATTACTCGATGAGGCATCAATAAAATCATTACCACGGCCACCATTCAGCGTGTCATACCCACGCCCGCCAGTAAGGGTGTCATTGCCATCACGACCAAAAATTTGATCGTCATCCGCCGTTCCAATCAGCGTATCAGCCGCTGAAGTTCCTGTAATAATAGCCATAACACGGCACGCCTTTTAACAAACGGCCCCCGATTAACCCTTTAGCCACTCTTCTGGCTGCTTCAAAATTTCAACGGTGATTATCCCCACCAGCACAGATAAACCCTCGTTTGCCCCAACACTATGCATGCGTGCGCAACAAAGCAGGGGTATTACCCCCGCCAGCCGTCATGATCTTTTCATATTTTTGGGCCCCAAAGGGCGCCAACAACAGCAACAGCGCGGGGTGCTACAAGATAAAGTCGCCCGCCCCAAGGGCGGTGGTCAGGTTCACAAATATCTGTAAATCGGCAATGCCATCCCCATTATGATCGGCCTCAACCAATACCGCATTCGCCCCCCCAAGCCCCTGAAGCCGCACCTGCCCGGCCTCACTAAACCCGGCGGTTCCAATAAAGCTAAATGCCTGATTGCCCCCAAGGGTGGTATTGGCATCGATCAAACCCAAATCAATCTGGTCGGCCCCGCGATCAAATCCGTTGATCACATCGCGCGCATTGCTGCCTGCGCGGCTGTCGGCATAGGTGGTATACACAAACGTATCCGCGCCCGTGCCCCCAACAAGGGTATCCACCCCGGTGTTGCCCGTCAGGGTATCGTCGCCTGCGTTGCCATTCACCTGATCATTGCCGCCCCGCGCCACCAATACATTGTCGCCCGCATTGCCCACCAATGTGCCGGGCGCATCATTGCCCGTGGCATTTAGGTCAGTAAGGCCATTGCGAACCCCCAAACGCACCAACTCGATATTCTCTGGTTGGACATAATCGATAAAGCTGCGCACCGTATCAATGCCGCCCCCCGCCGAAAAGGCCAGCTCGCCTAGGACTTGGTCGCCGATATTGTCGACCACATAAAAATCATTGCCAAGACCGCCCGTCATCCGGTCGGCCCCTTGACCGCCGCCCAAGTAATTGTCGCCCGAATTGCCGCGCAGCACGTCATTACCGCTGCCGCCACGAGCCGCTTCGATCATCACGCCCGCGGCAATGGTAAAGCCCCCCGCAACCCCATTCACCGCCGAAATAAACCCGCCGCCGCCGACATTTTCCGACAGGGTCGCGGCGCGCAGATCAATCGAGGTATCCGCATTGCTCACAATCCGTATCTCGTCGTGACCCCCGGTATCCCAAATCGACATCCAATGGGTGCCGTCTCCATTGGTGTCGTCCAAAAGATAGACATTATCGCCGCTATTGGTGGT
>JALZWD010000219.1 GCA_023300365.1 Flavimaricola sp.
ACACCAAGGCCAAGCTGTTGGCGGATGGCTTCGGTGCGCTCGGGGCCGATGTTTTTGGCGAGCGGGCCTGCGGCTTCCATGCCGCCCTCTACCTCTCCGGCCTTCATCTTGGCCTGCGCCTCTTTGACGGTGATGCCCATCTCTTGCGCCACGCTATCGGCGGTTTTGTCGCGCCAGAAGATATAGCCCATTCCGGGCAGACCCTCTTTTTGCGCAAACACATTCATGCGGTCACAGAATTTGCGGCCACCGCCGCCGGGGGCGGGAATGGCGCGGACTTGGGTGCCTTCGTTTTCAAGCAGTTTGGCAAAGATGGCGAAACCGGAGCCCGCAAAATGCTCGGAGACCACCTGCATTTTGATTGGGTTGCGCAGGTCGGGCTTGTCACTGCCGTACCAAAGGGCGGCATCTTTGTAAGATATCTGCTGCCACTCGGCGTCGACGTTTTTGCCGCCACCAAATTCTTCGAACACGCCTTGGATCACCGGCTGGATCGTGTCGAACACGTCCTGCTGTTCGACGAAGCTCATCTCGAGGTCGAGCTGATAGAAATCGGTGGGCGAGCGGTCGGCGCGCGGGTCTTCGTCGCGGAAACAGGGGGCAATTTGGAAATACTTGTCAAAGCCAGAGACCATTAACAGCTGTTTAAACTGCTGGGGCGCCTGCGGCAGAGCGTAGAATTTGCCGGGGTGCAGGCGCGATGGCACAAGAAAATCGCGCGCGCCTTCGGGCGAAGACGCGGTGATGATCGGGGTTTGGTATTCGCGGAACTCTTTGTCCCACATCCGCTTGCGCATGCTGGCCACAACGTCCGAACGCAGCTTCATGTTGTTTTGCATTTTCTCGCGGCGCAGATCGAGATAGCGGTACGCAAGGCGGGTCTCTTCGGGGTATTCTTGATCGCCGAACACCTGAAGCGGCAATTCTGCGGCGGATCCCAAGACTTCCATATCGCGGATAAACACTTCGATCTCGCCGGTGGGCAGTTTGTCGTTCACCAACTCAGGGTCGCGGGCCTTTACCTCGCCGTCGATGCGCACGCAGAATTCGGAGCGCAGCTTTTCCACTTCGGAGAACACCGCCGAGTCGGGATCGCAGAGCACTTGGGTGACACCGTAATGGTCGCGCAGGTCGATAAAGATTACGCCACCATGATCGCGGCGGCGATGGACCCAGCCGGACAAACGGACGGTATCGCCAACATTGGCCGATGTGAGTGCGGCGCAAGAATGGGAACGATAAGCATGCATGGCGGTGTCCTTAAACGGGCAAATTGATCGGGCTGGGTACACCCCTTTGAACGCCGCAAGTCAAGAGCCAGCGCCCCTATCCCAAGGGGAGCTGGGCATTTGATGCGGTGCTTAGCCCAAAAAGGCGTGAACGATCGTGATGATCACAAGCCCCGCGAGCCAATAGCCGATGTGTATCAGGCCCACCGTCACGGATTTTCCGGCAAACAAACCGCCAGACGTATTGAGCACGCCGTAGGCCAAAATCGCCAAAACCGCCGTAGACATCGGCACGAAGCCCACGAACACCGCCGCGAGGAACAGACCCAGCGTATTGAGCCCCATCGCAAGGGCGGGAAATGCGTCAGGGGCCGCGTCAGATACACCCGCGCCTTGGGCCCAGATTTTGCCGGTTGGCCATTGCGGATTGTACCAGACAAACCCAAGCCCCATGCACAAGACCACACTGAGGATCACGGCCAGCCAACTTGTGTTAGAAATTATCTCTCCCATCGTCTTACCCTTGAGTTGTGAACAATCGGAAGCTTAGCGTAATTTTGTTGCGGACAAAGCCCTAGGTTTTGCCCGGTTAGCGGGCGATCTGAGGGCAACTTGGAGCGCTTGGGCCTATGTCCTCGCATTCACCGCCAAATTCACTTGCGCCCCGCCGCGAGACTCCCTAAACGCAGGACAATTTGCTTGTATGGGGTCCGAAAAATGCCAAAACGTGATGATATTAACTCGATCATGATCATCGGTGCGGGCCCGATTGTTATTGGGCAAGCCTGCGAATTTGACTATTCGGGCGCCCAAGCCTGTAAGGCCCTGCGCGAAGAGGGATATCGGGTCATTTTGGTCAACTCTAATCCCGCAACGATCATGACCGACCCCGGCCTTGCTGATGCGACATATATTGAGCCGATCACCCCCGAAGTTGTGGCCAAGATCATCGAAAAAGAGCGGCCTGACGCGCTTTTGCCAACGATGGGCGGACAGACCGGGTTGAACACCTCGTTGGCGCTTGAGGAAATGGGCGTCTTGGAGAAATTCGGCGTTGAGATGATCGGCGCCAAGCGCGAAGCCATCGAGATGGCAGAGGACCGCAAGCTGTTTCGCGAGGCGATGGACCGCCTGAACCTTGAGAACCCCAAAGCCACGATCATCACCGCCCCCAAAGACGACAGCGGCAAGCAAGACATTGATGCAGGCGTTAAGCTTGCGGTTGAAGCGATTGAATACGTCGGCCTGCCTGCGATCATCCGCCCCGCCTTTACCCTTGGCGGCACTGGCGGAGGCGTGGCGTATAACCGTGCCGAATACGAACATTTCTGTCGTTCGGGCATGGACGCCAGCCCAGTGGGGCAAATCTTGATCGACGAAAGTCTGCTGGGGTGGAAAGAATACGAGATGGAGGTGGTGCGCGACACCGCCGATAATGCGATCATCGTTTGTGCCATCGAAAACGTCGATCCGATGGGCGTGCATACGGGTGACAGCATCACGGTGGCCCCTGCCCTGACGCTGACGGACAAAGAATACCAGATGATGCGGACGGCTTCGATTGCCGTGTTGCGCGAAATTGGGGTTGAGACTGGTGGTTCGAACGTACAGTGGGCCGTGAACCCCGCTGACGGGCGTATGGTTGTGATCGAGATGAACCCCCGCGTGTCGCGTTCGTCGGCGCTGGCCTCGAAGGCCACGGGTTTCCCGATTGCCAAAATCGCGGCGAAACTGGCCGTGGGGTATACGCTTGATGAATTGGACAACGATATCACAGGCGTGACGCCCGCGTCGTTTGAGCCAACAATTGACTATGTGGTCACCAAAATCCCCAAATTCGCCTTTGAAAAGTTCCCCGGCTCTGAGCCGCTGCTTACCACCGCGATGAAATCCGTGGGCGA
Source organism: Flavimaricola sp. (assembly GCA_023300365.1). Taxonomy (GTDB): domain Bacteria; phylum Pseudomonadota; class Alphaproteobacteria; order Rhodobacterales; family Rhodobacteraceae; genus JALZWD01. The sequence goes on from JALZWD010000219.1 coordinate 3,131, forward strand.
AGCAATGGCCATTGGTCGCACCATCCACGAAAGCCTGCAAAAGGCGTTGGCGTCGATGGAATCTGGTCTTACCGGATTTGACGAGGTTGAAATCCCCGGCGCACCCAATGTCGCGTCGATCACCAAAGCCCTGTCCGAGCAAACCCCGGACCGGATGCGCACCATCGCGCAGGCCATGCGGCACGGGGTGTCGAATGATGACATCCAAGCCGTTACCAAATTTGACCCTTGGTTCTTGAACCGTATCCGTGAAATCGTAGATGCCGAGGCCGAGGTTCGCAAAGGCGGCCTGCCCAAGACCGAATATGGTATGCGCCAGATCAAGATGATGGGCTTTACCGACGCCCGCCTCGCGATCTTGACCGGCCAAGACGAAACCGTCGTGCGCCAAGCCCGCCTGAACCTTGATGTCAAAGCCGTGTTCAAACGCATCGATACATGTGCCGCCGAGTTTGAGGCGCAGACCCCTTATATGTACTCGACCTATGAAACGCCTGTCATGGGCGAAGTTGAGTGCGAAGCCCGGCCGAGTGATCGCAAAAAGGTGGTTATCCTGGGCGGTGGTCCAAACCGGATCGGGCAAGGGATCGAGTTTGATTATTGCTGTTGCCACGCCTGCTATGCCCTGACGGATGCCGGGTATGAGACGATCATGATCAACTGTAACCCCGAAACAGTGTCGACCGACTATGACACATCGGATCGTCTTTATTTTGAACCGCTGACGTTTGAAAACGTGATGGAAATCCTGCGGGTAGAGCAAGAAAACGGCACGCTTCATGGTGTGATCGTGCAATTTGGCGGGCAGACGCCCCTGAAGCTTGCCAATGATCTTGAGCAGGCAGGTATCCCGATCCTTGGCACCTCGCCTGATGCGATCGATTTGGCCGAAGATCGCGAACGCTTTCAGCAGTTGGTCAACAAGCTCAAGCTCAAGCAGCCGGTCAATGGCATCGCATCGACGGACAAAGAGGCCCTAAAAATCGCGGGCGACATCGGCTTTCCGTTGGTGATCCGCCCGTCGTTTGTGTTGGGTGGTCGGGCCATGGAAATCGTGCGGGATATGGATCAATTGCGCCGCTATATTTCCGAAGCCGTGGTAGTTTCGGGCAAGAGCCCGGTCTTGCTCGACAGCTATCTTTCGGGTGCCACCGAGGTGGATGTGGATTGCCTAAGCGACGGCAAAGACACCCATGTTGCCGGCATCATGCAACATATCGAAGAGGCTGGCGTGCATTCGGGCGACAGTGCCTGTTGTTTGCCGCCGCATACGCTAAGCCCTGAAATCCAAAACGAAATTCGCCGCCAAACCCGCGAATTGGCGCTGGCGCTGAATGTTGTTGGCCTGATGAACGTGCAATTTGCGGTAAAGGACAACGAGGTTTATTTGATCGAAGTGAACCCGCGCGCCTCGCGGACGGTGCCGTTTGTGGCCAAGGCCACCGATAGCGCCATTGCCAGCATTGCGTCGCGCCTTATGGCCGGAGAACCGCTTAGCAATTTCCCACTTCGCGAACCTTACGGCGATGTTGATTATGACAGCGATATTCCATTGGCCGATCCCTTCACGTTGGCCGATCCCAATACGCCTTGGTTCTCGGTAAAAGAGGCCGTGCTGCCGTTTGCACGGTTCCCCGGTGTTGATACTTTGCTTGGGCCTGAGATGCGCTCAACCGGCGAAGTCATGGGGTGGGATCGCAATTTCCCGCGTGCCTTCCTTAAGGCGCAGATGGGCGCAGGCGTTGAGCTGCCGACGGGCGGGATGGCGTTCATCTCAATCCGCGATGCGGACAAGACCGAAGAGATGATTAACACTGCGAAAATCCTCATGGACCAAGGGTTTACGATCATCGGAACACGCGGCACGCAGCTTTGGCTTTCGTTCCACGAGATCGAAATCGAGTTGGTGAACAAAGTGTATGAGGGTGGTTTGACGATCACCGACCGGATGAAAGACGGCCATATTGATTTGGTGTTTAACACCACCGAAGGCGCACAAGCGGTCGAGGACAGCCGCTCAATCCGTGCCGTGGCCCTCTACGACAAGATCCCGTATTTCACCACCGCTGCTGCGTCACATGCGGCTGCCTTGGCGATCAAAGCGCAAAGCGAGGGGGATGTTGGGGTGCGGTCGTTGCAAAGCTGAGGTGCGCGCCGCCCCCCCCCCCCCCCCCCCCTTGGAGGC
>JALZWD010000220.1 GCA_023300365.1 Flavimaricola sp.
ATGGGCCAATGCCGCATCCACAAGAGCAAATTCTTGGTCCATCACCGGGGCAACAACCCCCGTATCCAAAAGGGGCCAAACTTGCGCCCGCAACGCATCTGCAATCGTGGCCTTGGCCGCATCCGATTGCGGCCGCAGGGTCGATCCCGTGATCGTCAGACGCTTCACCATCATCATCGCAAAGTTCAGCTCAACCTTGGGACCTTGCAAAAATGCGATCTGCACCAAACGCCCGTCATCGGCGAGGGTTGCGACATTGCGCGGGATATACTCCCCGCCCACCATGTCCAAAATCAGGTTTGCACCACCCTCGGCCTTCATCACCTCTACAAAATCTGCGTTGCGGTAATTGATCGCGCGTTCGGCCCCCAATCCTTCGCAAGCGGCACATTTTTCATCCGTGCCAGCGGTGGCAAACACGCGCGCCCCAAAATGCGCCGCAAGTTGGATTGCCGTCGTACCAATCCCGCTCGACCCGCCATGCACCAAAAACCGCTCTGCGCCCTTAAGGCCACCGCGCATGAACACGTTGGACCACACGGTAAAATACGTCTCAGGCAAACAGGCCGCCTCGGCCATGCCCATTCCCGTCGGCACCCTAAGGCAATGGCGCGCCGGGGTCGCGACAAACTCCGCATACCCACCGCCCGGCAAAAGGGCGCAAACCGCGTCACCCACGGCCAAATCATGCACCCCCGGCCCCACCGCATGCACAACACCCGAACACTCAAGCCCCGGCAAATCACTCGCCCCCTTCGGCGGCGCATAAGATCCCGCCCGCTGCAGCGCGTCCGGACGGTTGACCCCAGCATACGATACACGCAACACCACCTGCCCCATGCTTGGCACGGGCATCGGCCGCTTGGTCGGGATCAAAACCTCCGGCCCGCCATGCGCGCTAATCTCAACTGCGGTCATATCCGTCATTGCGGCTTGTTCCACATGCCGGGCACGTCCACATTCGGGATCTTACTTGGGGGCTTTATCATCTTGGCAAGGGCGTCCAGCGGCGCAACCAACGGCGCCAACGCCTTTGAGCCTCGCACTTGCGCCTTCACTTTCTCAAACCGCATCACATCCTCAATACGGCGGTCAACAAAGGCATCGGTCGCTGACGCGTCCTCACTGTCATCACCCAACCAAAACACAACGCACGAGGCATAAACCCCCGAAAGTGTGGCCCGCTTGGTGTACCAATTGATGTCTTGGCTGGTGTCCCCCAACGCGTCCCAAATCGCGTCCGACGTGCCCCAAACCAATTTGGCCCCATCCGCCGCATAAATCGGCAAGGCAAATGTCACCATCCCGCGCCGCACCGCCTCTTTATCCGACACGGCCGTCAATCGCGCCCGTATGGCAAACGCCACCTTATCGCGAAACCGCATCGCTCTTAGGTCCGCCTCCGCAAGCGCCGCCACCATGGCGCGGTCGCCTTCTTGGTGAAACAATATCGCCAAATCCACGGCCCCCCGCGGGCACATCGTGCGCGCATGATCCGCCGCAATCCCCACCTCGGCCACCGCCGCATCAAAGGCATGCTGCGACCAACCATCAAAAACCACATGCGGCAACGCCGCCTCAAGCAGGGCAAGCTTGGCGGGATCAACTGCGGGCGTCATCATATTGTTCTCCTCTTGTGCGGGTTGCCCCAACCCTAGACAAACCCGCCCGCCTTTGCTACATCCCCATTTCCTGCAATTTTGCAAATCCAACTTAGAGAGGTGGTGAAAACCACATGCAGGTTAGTGTTCGTGACAATAACGTCGATCAGGCGTTGCGCGCTCTGAAGAAAAAACTTCAGCGTGAGGGTGTCTTTCGCGAGATGAAGCTCAAGCAGCATTTCGAAAAGCCGTCCGAGAAAAAGGCCCGTGAAAAGGCCGAAGCAATCCGCCGTCAGCGCAAGCTGGCTCGGAAAAAGCTACAGCGTGAAGGTATGTTGTAAGACAACCGCACACTCCAAGACTAAGTTTAGCCCCCGCCGCTTTTGCGTTCGGGGGTTTTTCTTTGCGAAATCAATGCATTTGCCAACAAGAACCTTTATGACGGTTTTGTTATTAGGAACTGATTGGTTCCCAACTTACTATGAAATCAGAAATTCCTAAGTCCCCGATAAACGCACTCAAAAAGGAACCTGTCATGCCCGCACTCTTTTCACGAAAATTCCACGCCTACATCGACTACCCCGTTGCGATTTCATTGATCGTCTTGCCGTTTCTACTTGGCTTTTCAGGGATCGCATCAGGCCTCTCAATCGCCACTGGCGTGGCCGCACTCGCGCTCACGATTTTGACTGACCACGAAACAGGGATCATCAAAATCCTGCCCTACAAACTCCACCTCGCCGTAGACGGATTGGTCGGGGCGGCATTTGTCATCGCGCCCTTCGTTCTGGGATTTTCGGGCCTAACAATGGCCTACTATGTCGTACTTGGCGTCACAGTTTTGCTGGTGGTCGGCATGCATCGCCCCGAAACCGACGATCACGTCGCCAAATAATGTCCTGCCCTCTTCAATGCCTTGGCGCCATTCGGGGCCAGGGCAAACTCGTGCCCCCCTAAAGCGGTAGGGCCGTCGTCTGCCGCACGGTCCGCAATGCAAAACTAGATTGCATTTGCAAAACGCCAGGCAGCGTCGCCAAATAACGTCGATGGATACGCGCAAAATCCTCGGTGTCTCCGGCCACAACCTTAAGCAAGTAATCCGCCGTCCCCGCCATCAAGTGACACTCCAAAACGTCCGGCACGCGTGCCACCGCCTTTTCAAAAGCATCCAATACCTCATCCGCCTGCCCACTCAGGGTGATTTCAACAAAAACTGTCGTTGGGCGTCCCATCTTGCGCGGGTTCAACAGCGCGACATAGCCATCAATCCACCCATCTTTTTCCAATCTATGCACCCGTCGATGACAGGCCGACGGCGACAGATTCACCGCCTCTGATAAATCAGCATTCGACATCCGTCCGTCCCGCTGCAGGGCCCCCAAGATTCGACGATCAATGCTATCAATTTCACCCATCCAGTGATTTCTCCCGTCTTATCACCACAATACGCACAAATCGTGTGCCGTTACCGCTCACAGTGATAAAGTTCCACCAAAAATTTGCAACCGATCCGGCGCAAGCTGGTGACAAATGTACAAAGGAGACCACCATGCACATCGGTTGCCCAAAAGAAATCAAACCCCAAGAATTTCGCGTCGGCCTGACGCCAAACGCCGCCCGCGAAGCCATCGCGCATGGCCACAAGGTCACGGTTGAAACCATGGCCGGCGCCGGCGCGGGTTTCCCCGATCAGGACTACGTCGATGCAGGCGCCGCCGTCGTGGACACCGCCGCCGAGATTTTCGCAACCGCTGATATGATCGTAAAGGTCAAAGAACCACAGCCCGGCGAGCGCAAAATGCTCCGCGAAGGCCAGCTGTTGTTCACATACCTCCACCTCGCCCCCGATCCCGAACAAACCAAAGACTTGATCGCATCGGGCTGTACCGCCATCGCCTATGAAACCGTCACAGATGCCGCGGGCGGCTTGCCCCTCCTTGCGCCCATGTCCGAAGTCGCGGGCCGTTTGGCCCCACAAGTGGGCGCTTGGACCTTGCAAAAGGCCAACGGTGGGCGCGGCGTGTTGATGGGCGGCGTGCCCGGCGTCGGCCCCTCCCGCGTGGTTGTAATCGGCGGTGGCGTCGTGGGCACACATGCCGCACGCATAGCGGCCGGGATGGGCGCGGATGTCACCGTGCTCGACCGCTCTTTGCCGCGCCTGCGCTATCTCGATGATGTCTTTGGTGGCCAATTCAAGACCAGCTACGCCAGTGCCGGCAACACCGCCGAGTTGGCCGAGCAAGCGGATCTCATCGTTGGCGCCGTTCTTATTCCCGGCGCCGAAGCCCCCAAGCTGATCTCCCGCGCACAGCTCAGCACCCTCAAACCCGGCGCGGCCCTCGTGGACGTGGCAATCGACCAAGGCGGCTGCTTTGAGACATCCCGCGCGACCACACACCAAGACCCGATCTACGACGTGGATGGCATCATGCACTACTGCGTCGCCAACATGCCCGGCGCCGTGGCGCGCACATCCACCATCGCATTGGGCAACGCCACCATGCCCTTCATGCTCGCGTTGGCCGACAAAGGTTGGCGTCAGGCGTGCGAAGATGATGAACACCTCCTCAACGGTCTCAACGTCCACGCAGGCGAGCTGACCTATTACGCCGTTGGCAAAGCCCTTGGTATGGACGTCATCAGCCCCGCCCTCGCACTCAAAAAGTAATCAAACACGCAAAAGGCCCGCCCCAACTCTGGGACGGGCCTCATCAGTCGCTCAATGTCGAAGGATTACTTCTTCAAAGCGGCCAAGATATCAGTCAGCAGGTCTTCCTGCGACGGACCAGCTGGCGCTTCTTCTTCCGCTGGACCCTTGGCTTTGTTGACCATCTTAACCAGCATGAACACCACAAACGCGATGATCAAGAAGTTGATGATCGCCATGATGAAGTTACCGTATGTGAATACAGCGTCGCCAACCGAAGCAGACAATCCGCTAAAGTCCACGCCACCCATGAACAGGCCGATCAGTGGGTTGATCAGATCATCAACCAACGAGCCGACGATTGCTGTGAAAGCCGCACCAATAATGATACCTACGGCCATGTCCATTACATTGCCCTTGGCAATGAAATCTTTAAATTCCGAAATCATAACTTTGTCCCTTGTCTTCATTTTCTAAGCGCAAAACACGAATTGCCGCGCATATGCGCACAGTCCTAACCTTCTACGTGAACATATGCATGGGTTTTTTCACTTTACTTATCCCCATACACTCATGTGTAACATTTTCTCACCAAAGGATACCCCGATGCCGCGCTTAGAAGGCTTTAAAATAACCCAAAAGTGGCCAACAGCCGACGAAAACGTCATTCAGCTTTATTCCTACCCCACGCCAAACGGCATCAAAATCTCCATCGCCCTCGAAGAAATGGGCCTCCCCTACGAGGCACACCGGGTTACTCTGTCTGACGCAGACGTCCAAAGCCCGGAATTTTTGTCCCTCAACCCCAACAACAAAATCCCCGCCATTATCGATCCAAATGGGCCCGACGGCACGCCACTGGGCCTGTTCGAAAGCGGCGCGATCTTGATCTACTTGGCGGAAAAGACGGGCAAGCTGATCGGCAAAACCGCCACCGACAAGGCCAAGATCATCCAATGGCTCATGTTCCAAATGGGCGGCGTTGGCCCGATGTTTGGGCAAATGGGGTATTTTGTGAAATTCGCAGGCAAGGAAATCGAAGATCCCCGCCCCCGCGAACGCTATATTGCGGAATCCAAACGTCTGTTGGCGGTTCTGGAAAACCAGCTCGACGGCCAAGACTGGATCGCGGGCGACTTTTCAATTGCCGATATCGCTCTGGCCCCTTGGATCAACGCCTTGGAATTTTACGGCACCAAACCGCACGTCAATTATGCCGATCTCAAAAACGTCCCCGCCTATGTAGATCGCTTTATGGCGCGCCCTGCGGTCCAAAAGGCCAAAGATATCCCGCCCCGCGAGGCCTAGGGCCATGCCGGAGAGCGCGCGACGGCCGTGCTCTCCGCTACCCCGGCAATGCGCCGGTCAAAACATACCGCAAAATATCAACCACCTGCCCCGGTTCGCGCGCCACCGCCAAGGCCGCC
>JALZWD010000221.1 GCA_023300365.1 Flavimaricola sp.
CCATCGGCACCACCCGCCCGGCCCCGGCGGGCACTTGCAAGGCATCAAGGCTTAGGGTGAGGTAGGGTTCATCCCGGTCAAGGCGGCTTGGGCGCTGGCCAAGATCGCAGGCCGCCACAAGGCCGCGGACTTGGGGTTGCGGCCCCAATATACTGGTGATTTCGCGCCCCTTGAGGACAGCAGCACAGTCCGACCACGGCGCGTTTGGGCATTGTGGCAGCACAAGCCCCGCCTTGTTCATCGCCAAAACATCACAGACCCGTCCACCCTGCCACCGCACCCAGATATCAAGTGCCCGCGTATGATCGCCGCCCAAACCAAACCGCGCCAATTCCGAGAGCGGCAGCAAGGCATTTTCAACGTCTTCGCGCAGAAACCGGATGATTTCGGGCAAAAGGCTGGGCGCGGCACCGATCATGCCGCCATGAGTAGCAAAAGGGGTCATCACAACGGCAGGTGTTGCACACCGATTGGTAACGTGGCGTTAAAACCCGCCGCCTACCAATCGCCCAATGCTTGTTGCCAAACCGTCAGTGCGGCCACCGCCGCCGTGTCCGCGCGCAAAATACGCGGCCCAAGGCTTAGGGTGTGGGCATAGTCTAGCCCGCGCAAACGCGCGCGCTCGGCCTCGGAAAATCCGCCCTCTGGCCCAATCAAAATCGCCCAAGGCCCGCGCATATCGGGCACATCAAGCGCAGCGCCCACCATCGCTTCGTCACAAAACAGCAAACGTCGGTTGCTGTCCCAGCCCTCCAAAACCGTGGTGATTTTCGCCAGCTCCGCGACCTCAGGGACAAATGTACCGCCGCATTGCTCGGCGGCCTCAATGGCGTGGGCCTGAAGCTTATCTTGGCGCACACGGTTGGCTTTTTGAGTAAACTCCGTGCGAACCGGAAGAACACGCGCAGCCCCCATTTCGGTGGCTTTTTCCACGATAAACGCAGTGCGTTCTTTGCGGATTGGCGCAAACAGCAGCCAGAGATCCGGTGGCATTTGCAGGGCCTGCGTTTGGGCCACACAAGCCAACAGACCTTTGCGTTTGCCCGCCTCGGCCACTTGGGCATCCCATGCGCCGTGCTGGCCGTTAAAAACGGTGATCACCGCCCCAACAGGCAGGCGCATCACGGAAAAAAGATAGTGCGCCTGATCCTGCGACAGAGGAACCAATTGCCCCGCGCCCAGCGGATGATCTACATAAAGACGAGTTTTGGATGCCATAGGCGAAATATATGACCGACAGACCAGAGACACCAGAGGCACAAACGGGTGTTGTTGCCGATAGTGCGGGCAACTGGGTCGATACCATGGCCCCGGCCGTCACGCGGCCATTTTTGCGGCTGTCTCGTGCGGATCGGCCAATTGGGACATGGCTGCTGTTTGTGCCCTGTCTTTGGGGGCTGGCTTTGGCCTGTTTGGCGACGGGATCGTTTGGCGCCAACGATATCTGGACGATCATCGGCTGTGGGGCTGGCGCGTTTTTGATGCGCGGCGCGGGCTGCACATGGAACGACATCTCGGACCGCAAAATTGACGCCCAAGTCGCCCGCACCAAGTCGCGGCCAATTCCGTCCGGACAGGTCAGTGTGTTTGGCGCGGCCTTGTGGATGGTGGCGCAGGCCATCGTGTCGCTGATGATATTGCTAACGTTTCACACCACCGCAATTTGGCTTGGGGTGATCGCCCTGATCCCGGTGGCGATATACCCGTTTGCAAAACGGTTTACGTGGTGGCCGCAGGTCTTTTTGGGGCTGGCGTTTAATTGGGGCGCTTTGCTTGCTTGGGCTGCGCATACAAACTCTTTGTCCGCAGCCCCGATAATCTTGTATCTTGGCGGGATCGCTTGGACCCTATTTTACGACACGATCTATGCCTATCAGGACGCCGAAGATGATGCCTTAATCGGGGTGAAATCCACCGCGCGTTTGTTTGGCGATGCAGCGCGCGTCTGGTTGCGCGGCTTTTTGATCGCATCGGTGCTCCTGTTGGGACTGGCGGTTGTTTTTGCCGCAGGCGACCGCTCGTTGCTGTCTTTGGTCATCGCACTTGGGGGGCCTTGGGCGCTTGGCTGGCATTTGGTGATGCAGCTGACGCGATTTGACGCCAATGATGGGGCGCGTTTGCTGGCGCTTTTCCGATCAAATCGCAACACAGGCCTATTGCCTTTGCCGTTTTTTGCTGTTGCCTACTTCGTTTGATTGCAGTCACGCAGCGCAACCCATAGACATAAACCAAATCTAAACCGAACGTGGGAATATCATGCGCCTCAAAGCCGTCCTCCTCCCTTTGTTGGCATTTGCCACAGCCGCGTCTGGTTCTGTCTATGCCGCACGTATCGCCGCAAGCGCGGTTGAAGACCGCTCGGTTATCGCCGTCCAAGAGGAATTGATGGACAATGGCCATGCCTGGGCCACGGTGCTTGGCGATGGTTTGCAAATTGTCATCGAAGGCGAGGCCCCAACCGAAGCGACCCGGTTCCGCGCCATTTCCACCGCCGGAGGCATCGTCGACGCCAGCCGGATCATCGACAATATGTCCGTGGCCGACGCCGAACAAATCGCGCCCCCCGCGTTTGCCATCGAAATTTTGCGCAACGATAGCGGTGTGTCATTGATTGGGTTGGTGCCCGCCACAACAAATCGTGACGCCCTTATTGGCCAGGTCGAGGGGCTGGTGGATGGCCAAAATGTAGCTGACCTGCTTGATCAAGCCGACTATCCCGCGCCGCAAGATTGGGATCAGACCCTTGAGTTCGCCGTCACTGCACTTGGCCGTTTGACCCATTCCAAGATATCGGTGCGGGCCGGTCAGGTGGATGTAACCGCGATCACCCAAAGCGAAGACGAACAGCGCCGCCTTGAGGCCGCCCTTGAGCGCGATGCCCCCGAGGGTGTGGGGCTTGACCTGATGATCAATGCCCCCCGCCCGGTGGTGACGCCGTTTTTGGTGCGGTACGGCTTGGATGCCAATGGCGCACGGTTTGATGCCTGTGCGGCCGATACCGAAGAAAACCAAAACCTAATCCTTGCCGCCGCGCGCAATGCCGGCGCACAAAATGATATTGAGTGCCCCTTGGGCCTTGGTGCGCCAACAACACAGTGGGGCGAGGCCGTGGCAATGGCGATTGATGCAACCACTGAATTGGGCGGCGGTGTGCTGACGTTTACCGATACCGATATCAGCCTTGTGGCCCTTGAGGGCACCGACCCGACACAGTTTAACAATATCGTGGGGACGTTACAAAACGCTCTGCCGGATATTTTTGCCCTGTCCTCTGTCCTGCCTGAAACAATTGAAGAAACAGACGATGGCCCACCGCGCTTTAGCGCAACACTTTCGCCCGAGGGCGAGGTGCAGCTTCGTGGTTTTGTCAGCAATGATTTGATGAACACCACGGCCGAAAACTTTGCGCGCGCCAAGTTTGGCAACCTGAGCGTAACCATGGGCACACGTATCAACGAAGATACACCGCGTGGCTGGTCGGTGCGCGTTCTTGCGGGGATCGAGGCCCTGTCGCACCTGTCAAATGGCGCCGTCATCGTTGAGCCTGACAGCCTTTCGGTGCGTGGAAATACCGGAGAGCCCGATGCAAGCGCCGAAATTTCGCGGCTTATGATCGACAAATTTGGGCCAAACGCCGGGTTTGAGATCGATGTGACATATATTGAGGCCCTTGACCCGATCGCGGGCCTGCCGACACCAGAGGAATGTGTGGCGCAGATCATCGCGATGACAACCGAGCGCAAGATCACGTTTGATCCCGGTTCGGTCGAACTCTCGGCCAGTGCCCAGCCGATCATTGATGATATCGCCGAGATTTTCCAACGCTGTCCCGAGCTTGAGATCGAGATTGCAGGATACACCGACAGTCAGGGCCGCGAGGTGATGAACCGTGATCTATCGCAAGCGCGTGCCAACGCGGTTTTAAACAGCCTGCGCTTGCGCCGCGTGCCCGTAGCAACCTTGCGGGCCGTGGGATACGGCGAAGACAGCCCCATTGCCGACAACGGCACCGAAGCGGGCCGCGAGGCCAACCGGAGGATCGAATTCACCTTGATCGAACCCGAAGTTGTTGAAGAAATCCCCACCGGCCTTGAGGCGCTTGAGGCCGCTGTGTCCGACGACCAAGACACCGACGGCACCCCCGATGCCGATGAGCCCGCAGAATAGAAAGCCCCACCTTGTGAATAGAACCGAGTTTATTTTTGCCACCGCCGCGATCTTGTTTGTGGCCTTTGTGCTTGGCTGGTTCACCAGCTGGCTTGTTAATCGTTTTACCCGCGTGACCAAAGCC
>JALZWD010000222.1 GCA_023300365.1 Flavimaricola sp.
ACTGTCGCTTGATCCCCAAATTGGATCAGCCATCTGGCCATTATTTCGACCGAAGCATTCAAGAACTTCATGTGGGTGGCCGTTCCGATAACGTTTTGTTCCACAAAGCCGAAGTAGTATTTACGGGCCTCTGCAAACTCGACAAACTGGTCTTGAAAAGCAATTTCAAAAAGCTGGATGTTTTGCTGCTGCCCCTTGCTGTTGTCGCGGCGCTTGCACTGCAACAAAACCAATTTCTGCCCGCGTTTGGCCTGATCCATATTTGGCAGGCGGTTGCGATTTTGATGTTTATGTCCGGGCTGCTTGCGGTTGTGATGGGCATTCATAAAGTCCAGCTTAAGGCCTATGAGGCCCGCGCCCTTGGTATGACGGCGTTTCATGCGCTTGTGATGTCGGGCGCGCTTGGTATTCTTGATACGTTGACCAATGGGCGCAGCCCCGTGGCCACGGCGGTGACATTTGGGTTTGTGTATTTTGCCTTTGCCGCCGGATCGCGTTTCATATTGTTGCAGGCACTGCGCCGGATTTACCGCACCGACGTGCGCCAAATTCCGATCTTAATTTATGGCGCGGGGGGCACAGGACAGCAATTGGCGCGCGCCCTGAAAACTGATGATACGATCCTGCCGATTGCGTTTATTGATGATAACCCCGGCCTTCAATCGACACTTGTTCAGGGCTTGCGCGTATATTCGCCGGTGACGATCCCGACATTGGTGCGGGAGAACAACATCGAGCGTGTGTTGCTTGCTATGCCGTCGCAAGGGCGCGCGCGGCTTGCTCAGGTTACGTCCAAGCTTGAGGATATGGAGCTCGCGGTAGAGACCTTGCCGTCTTTTGCACAGCTTGCGGGCAAGAAAACACCCCTGGTTGAGCAGCTTCGCCCCGCGACACCGGGCAGTTTTCTTGGCCGTCCGGCACTCGATTCTGAGATGCCGGGTGGGGCGGAAAATTATGCTGGAAAATCTGTTCTGATCACCGGCGCCGGTGGTTCCATTGGATCAGAGCTTTGCCGTCAGCTTTTGGCTTATGGCCCGCGCCGCATGGTGTTGATGGAGCTTAGCGAACTTGCGCTTTATACCATATCGAACGAGTTGAAGGCCTTGGCCGAGAAACACGATGTTGAGTTGATCCCGGCGCTGGGATCGGTTGGGGATGCGCCGGTGGTGCAGAGGATTCTTGGCACCCACGAAGTGCAGGTCGTGTTGCATGCGGCGGCCTATAAACACGTGCCGATTGTTGAACGTGATCCGGTGCCGGGGTTTTCAAATAATGTCATGGGCACCCATACGCTTGCCACCTCTGCTGCGGAGGCGGGTGTTGAGCGCTTTATTTTGATCTCAACCGACAAAGCCGTGCGCCCAAAGAATATGATGGGGGCGTCAAAAAGGCTGGCTGAAACATTGGTTCAGGATCTTGCGTCGCGGTCAAACCCGGCGGCGGGCGAGACAATCTTTTCAATGGTGCGATTTGGCAATGTGATTGGATCAAGTGGCTCTGTGATCCCGTTGTTTCAGGATCAGATTGATCGCGGAGGGCCTGTGACCCTGACCCACCGTGATGTGACGCGGTATTTTATGACAATCCCCGAGGCTGCGCGTCTTGTCCTTGTTGCGGGTACTTTTGCCACGGGCGGGGATGTGTTTGTGTTGGATATGGGCGACCCAATCCCGATTTATAACCTTGCGCGCCAGATGATTGAGGCCGCGGGGTATGCGCTGAAGGATGAGGACACGCCTGACGGGGATATCGAGATTGTTCTGACGGGGTTGCGTCCGGGCGAAAAGCTTGAGGAAGAACTGCTTATCGGTGAGGGTCAGACGACCACTCCGCATCCCAAAATCCTGCAAGCACGAGAGACCCACCTGAGCGAAATCGAAGTGGCCGCCTGTGTCAAAGCCCTTCGGAGCGCGCTGTCGACGGCCGACGATGCGGGTCTTCGTGAGATTGTCGCGCGCTGGGTTGAGGGCGGTGAAAGCGTTGTGCGCAAAGCCAAAACCAGAGACGTCCCCGTCGCCTGAATGACAGCGCAAGATATCGCGCGCCTTAGTCGGTTGCGATACGTGGCCGTCCTTGGGCCGTGACGGTGATCTCGGCCTCAATGAACATCGGTTGGCCCTCGATATCGACCTCTTTGATGTCGCGCGAGACGCTCACGCGCATATCGTCCACACCGGCCGCACGCGCACGTGCCTTGGCGGTTGCGGTCAAAGCTGCCTCAAGTGCCGCAAGGGCGCTGTCTCGGTCGGGCAATCTTTCGGGTCCAGCCTCGAGGTGGGCGACAAACACTCCGGGCCCTGAGGCCGCGACTGTGCCGGTTACGGTCATTGAGACCTGACCGACCACGGCGCCGATGGCGTTGGCCACACCTGCATGGTCAGGCAAGATCATTTTGCTGTTCAAACGCGCACCGACAGCGCCATAATAGGCCGCAGCGGAAGCGCCGAGGCCAATCACCGGCACCCCCAGTGACAATGTTGTTTGCACAACGCCGCGATGCTGGTCCAAGCCCGCCTGCGTCAGGACATGCCGCGCCAAGCCAGAGGGCGTGGCATCCCCCCAAGCGCGCGTGTCTTCGGCGAAGGCGGTTTCAAGCAGGCACTCGACAGTTTGGGCCGTCAATTGATCGACGATACGACCTGCCAAGTCTTGGGCGTTTGGCGCGAGGCGATCCCCGCCACCTGTACGACGGCGCGCCAAAAGTTCGAGCGCCTTGGTGGCTGCATCTGTGTCCCAAGCGTTGGTGACGCCCCGCAAGTGGCTGGCGTCAGAGGGGGTTACCCCTGCGATCATTGCAAGCCCGCGCGTGACCAAACGCCCCAAGGCCGGGGCTTCGACGCGTGTCGTCACGGCCTCGTTCCAGGGTTGTGGACCACCGACAAGACGCATCGCCACCGCGGCCTCTCGGGCATCCAACCCCTCTGGCATATCGTGCCAAAGCGGCACCACGAAACGCCC
>JALZWD010000223.1 GCA_023300365.1 Flavimaricola sp.
TATCCTGATGCATGGGGCACGCCGCGCCGATGGGCGTTGGACGCGGTCTCGCCATTTGAGCGGATGCGGGTTTTGAACCCGGTGCCAAACGCGCGCCGGGTGGTGGCGGCGCTGCGCCGATTTGAGGCGCGTTTTCCCGCAATTGGCGCGGTGGCCCCCCGCGTGACATGGGCCGGAATGATTGACACAATGCCGGATTTTGTCCCGGTGATCGATCACGTGGCGGCGGTGCCGGGATTGATGATTGCCACGGGCCTGTCGGGGCACGGGTTTGGAATTGCGCCCGCGTTTGGCAAAGCCATTGCGCAGATGGTAGGCGGCGAAGAGGGCGGGCATGATATGTCGCGGTTTCGATTGTCGCGGTTTGAAGACGGGCCGCTGACCTTGGGCCCCACGCTGTGAGGGCGCCGGGGCTGGTGCTATTGGCCCCAAGGGCCAAGGCGCCCCACCCGCCGCGCCCCCTGTGGAGACCGGCGCGTTAGGGATGTGCCCAATGGGCCAAGATATCCCGCGCCTTTTTTGAGTATTTTGGGCAAGATGAGACCAAAGTCGTGCCGTGTTCTAGGGCTTGTGCCTGACTTGGGGCTGAGTCAGGGTTGGGGCAAATGTCTTTCACACATATGGAGCCCTCTGATGCCTGTTAAGAACCGCTTTTCCGAGTTGTTGCCCGAGATCACCGCATGGCGCAGGGATTTGCATGAGAACCCGGAAATTTTGTTTGAGACGCATCGGACAAGCGCGATTGTGGCCGAGAAACTGGGTGAATTCGGCTGTGATGAGGTTGTCACAGGGATTGGGCGCACGGGCGTGGTTGGTGTGATTAAGGGCAAGACGGATACATCAGGGAAGGTGATTGGGCTGCGCGCGGATATGGATGCGCTGCCTATTCATGAGGCAACCGGGCTTGAGTATGCCTCTAAGACCGATGGGGCGATGCATGCATGTGGGCATGATGGGCATACGGCGATGCTTTTGGGGGCTGCGAAATATTTGTCTGAGACCCGTAATTTTGACGGCACAGTGGTGGTGATCTTTCAACCCGCCGAGGAAGGTGGCGGCGGCGGGCGCGAGATGTGTGCGGATGGGATGATGGAGCGTTGGGGCATTCAAGAGGTTTATGGAATGCACAATTGGCCCGGCAAACCCGTTGGCAGCTTTGCAATCCGATCGGGGCCTTTTTTCGCCGCGACAGATCAATTTGAAGTGGTGATTGAGGGCAAGGGCGGGCATGCGGCCAAGCCGCAGGAGGCGATTGATCCGGTGGTGGCGGGCGCTCATATGGTGACGGCGTTGCAATCGATTGTATCGCGCAATGCTGATCCGGTGCGGCAGATTGTGGTGAGCGTGACCAGTTTTGAGACTTCGTCCAAGGCGTTTAACGTGATCCCGCAGCGGGTGCATGTGAAGGGCACCGTGCGGACGTTGGGCAATGATATGCGAGATTTGGGGGAAGAGCGGTTTAAGGCCGTGGTCAGCCAAACCGTCGCGGCATTTGGGGCGCAGGCGCAGATCAATTGGATCAAGGGTTATCCGTCAATGGTAAATCATGATGCACAGACCGAATTTGCCGCCGAAGTTGCAACCGCCGTGGCGGGATCATGCGATGATGCGCCATTGGTTATGGGGGGCGAAGATTTTGCCTATATGCTCGAGGAACGCCCGGGCGCGTATATCCTTGTTGGCAATGGTGATACAGCTAGCGTGCACCATCCCGAGTATAACTTTGACGATGATGCGATCCCGGCGGGGTGTTCGTGGTGGGCCGAAGTTGTGGAACGTCGGATGCCCGCCTAAGACGGCAAAGACCAATATTACGGCCACGGGATCGTGATCGCGGGGCGAATTGACGCTTGGAGCTTGGGGTGTTTCGGTATTCCAAAGTGAATGGAGATATTTATGCGATTTGCTCTGGCCGTTGCGATCACATTTATGGGCGCGTCCGCAAGCGCACAAGACTGTGGTCCGGGAGACCCTTGCGAGATTGACGGCGGGAGCTATTTTCTACGTGTGCCTGCGGGCGAGGGGCCGCATCCGGTATTGATCTGGTTTCATGGCCACAGAGGCAGCGGTGCCTCGATCCATCGCGGCGGTGGGATTAAGCGTGATTTCTTTGACAACGGCTATGCTATTTTGGCGCCCAATGGCTTTCGGCGTGATGATGGTGTGCGGTCATATCCGGCGCGGGATGGTAGTCCGCGCGATGATGTGGCGTTTACCTTTGCGGCGCTTGATGCGGCGGGAGCGCGCGCCAACCTTGACCTTGATCGGGTTTACGCAAGTGGGTTTTCGGCCGGTGGGTCGATGGCGTGGCTTTTGGCCTGTGAAGCAGGCGACCAATTGTCGGGCATGGTCAGTGTGTCTGGCGCGTTGCGGCGGCCCAATGACACGGATTGTTCCGGTTTGGAGGGGCTTCGTGTGATGCAGGTGCATGGATTTGCGGATGGTCAGGTGCCCTTTGAAGGGCGCGGTATCCGCGAATGGCACCAAGGCAGTGTGTGGGATATTTTGGATCGGGCCCGCGAGGCAAATGGATGTCGGTCAAATCCAGATCAGATTGAGGTGGGCGAAACGTTCCGCACTCGGATTTGGGATGAAAGCTGTGCTGCGGCCCCAGTGCGCATGGTTGAGCACGACGGCGGGCATGGTCTTCCGGCCGGATGACCATAGATCGGAAGAGCAC
>JALZWD010000224.1 GCA_023300365.1 Flavimaricola sp.
CTCCCTGAGTGTCTTTTTGTTGATTGACGAGTCAATAAAAAACCCGCTACCCAATTCCCATGCCCAAGCTTGGAATGGAACCCATCCGCCGCGCCGCATTGGTCGAGGCCACAATCGCTGAAATCGGTGCCGCCGGTTCTCTCGACGTGACCGTTTCCAAAATCGCCAAACGCGCTGGTATGTCCTCGGCCCTCGCGCATCATTACTTTGGCTCAAAGGATGACATTTTCCTTGCCGCCATGCGCCACATCTTGCGCGATTATTCCGCCGAGGTCCGCCGCCATCTGGGCCGCGCGACAACCCCGCTGGCCCGCGCCGAGGCGATCATCAACGCCAATTTCGCGCCCGCTTGCTTTGATCCTGCCACGGTCTCGGCATGGATGACGTTTTACACCCAAGCCCAAACCAACCCGGCGGCCCTGCACCTGCTCACACTTTACCAACGCCGCCTGCGATCCAACCTGACGCACGCCCTGCGCCCGCTCAGCGACACGCCCCGCCGCGACGCCGACACGCTCGCTGCGCTGATCGACGGCCTCTATATCCGCGCGGCTCTCACCAGCCCCGACGCCGACCCCCAAGGCACCGCCCTGCGCCTGCTGCATTCCCTCACGAGGACGCCATGACCAAACCCAACATCCTTATCTTGATGGTTGATCAGCTGAACGGCACGCTGTTCCCCGACGGCCCCGCCGATTGGCTGCACGCGCCCAACCTGAAAAAACTGGCGGCCAAATCCACGCGATTTCAAAACAGCTACACCGCCTCGCCGCTTTGTGCGCCGGGGCGCGCCTCGTTTATGACGGGCCAACTGCCAAGCCGCACAGGCGTCTACGACAACGCCGCCGAATTCCCCAGCAGCCTCCCCACCTATGCCCACCACCTGCGCCGCGCGGGCTATCACACGTGTCTGTCGGGCAAGATGCACTTCGTCGGCCCCGACCAGCTTCATGGGTTCGAAGAACGCCTCACCACCGATATCTACCCACCCGATTTTGGCTGGACCCCAGACTACCGCAAACCCGGCGAACGCATTGATTGGTGGTATCACAACATGGGCTCCGTCACCGGGGCAGGGGTGGCCGAAATCACCAACCAAATGGAATACGACGACGAGGTCGCCTACCACGCAAACCGCAAACTCTACGACCTCGCGCGCGGCCAAGATGCGCGCCCATGGTGCCTCACGGTCAGCTTTACCCACCCGCACGACCCCTATGTCGCCCGGCAAAAATATTGGGATCTCTACGAGGATTGCGACCACCTGATGCCCGACGTGGGCCCGATCCCTTACGCAGAGCAAGACGCGCATTCAAAACGCATCCTCGACGCCAACGACCACGAAAACTTCGACATCACGCCCGCGCAAATCAAACGCGCCCGCCGCGCTTATTTCGCAAACATCTCCTACCTCGACGACAAAATCGGCGCGCTGCTGCAAACGCTAGAGGACACACGCCAAGAGGCCACGATCCTGTTTGTCTCGGACCACGGTGATATGCTCGGCGAACGCGGCCTGTGGTTCAAAATGTCCTTCTACGACGGCTCCGCCCGCGTGCCCCTCATGATCGCCTCTCCCGATATGACCCCCGGCCTTGTCACCACGCCTGTCTCCAATATCGACGTCTGCCCAACCCTGTGCGATCTGGCGGGCATTGATATGTCCGAGGTCATGCCATGGACCAGCGGCGAAAGCATCAAACCTCTGGGGCAGGGCGGCACACGCGACACGCCTGTCGCCATGGAATACGCCGCAGAAGGCTCTTACGCTCCCGTGGTCTCGCTGCGCTATGGCAAATGGAAATTCAACATGTGCGCGCTTGATCCCGACCAACTCTTCGATATGGATGCCGACCCTCAAGAACGCACCAACCTCGCCGAAGAACCGGCCCACCAAGGCACCCGTCAAACCCTCAAGGCCAAAGCCGAACAGCGTTGGGACCTCGCCCGTTTCGACGCTGACGTGCGCCACTCCCAAGCGGGCCGATGGGTGGTCTACGAGGCCTTACGCAACGGCGCCTACTTCCCGTGGGATTTTCAACCCCTGCAAAAGGCGTCTGAGCGCTACATGCGCAACCACATGGACCTCAACGTGCTCGAGGAAAACCAACGCTACCCCCGAGGGGAATAGCCCCGCCCATATTTCTTTTGGCCAACCACTCCCGCCTACGTGCAAAATCTTCGATTTTGTCACTGAGAGGCACCCCAACCCCTCGTCACCCCCGTAAGGTGCGGTTCCAACGCACCTTGCGCCCATAGGATCACAACAATGCAAGCAGACTACGTCATCATCGGTGCAGGCTCCGCTGGCTGCGCAATCGCCTATCGCCTCACAGAAGCAGGCCACACCGTCATCGTGATCGAACACGGCGGAACAGACTACGGCCCCTTCATCAACATGCCCGCCGCCCTCAGCTATCCGATGAATATGTCCCGCTACGATTGGGGCTTTTCAACCGAACCCGAACCCCACCTCGACGGCCGCTCGCTGGCCACACCCCGCGGCAAAGTCATCGGTGGGTCGTCCTCGATCAACGGCATGGTCTACGTCCGCGGCCACGCACACGACTACAACCATTGGGCCGAAAGCGGCGCACACGGCTGGTCCTACGCTGACGTCCTGCCGTATTTCAAACGCATGGAACACAGTCATGGCCGCACCAAATCCGACTGGCGCGGCAAATCCGGCCCGCTGCACATCAAACGCGGCCCCCGCACCAACCCCCTCGTGCGCGCCTTTCGCAAAGCAGGCGAACAGGCAGGCTACCAAGTCACACGCGACTATAACGGCCAACAACAAGAGGGCTTTGGCCCAATGGAAGCCACGATCCACAATGGCAAACGCTGGTCCGCGGCCAAAGCCTACCTGCGCCCCGCAGAGAAAACCGGCCTGTGCACGGTCATCAACGCACTGGCCCTCAAAATCGCGATGGAGGGCACCACCGCCACTGGCGTTGTGGTCGAGCGTAAGGGCGAGGCCGAGACCATCACAGCCACACGCGAAGTCATCATCTCCGCCTCTTCAATCAACTCGCCCAAGCTGCTGATGCTCTCCGGCATTGGCCCTGCCGCACATCTCGCCGAACACGGTATCGAGGTTGTCGCGGATCGCCCGGGCGTCGGCCAAAATCTCCAAGATCATCTCGAGATGTATGTCCAACAGGCCGCCACCCAACCGGTCTCGCTCTACAAATATTGGAACCTCTTTTGGAAAGGCATCCTCGGCCTGCAATGGATCCTCACCAGCAAAGGCCTATCGGCATCCAACCAGTTTGAGATGGCCGCCTTCATCCGCTCGAATGCGGGCGTCGACTACCCCGATATTCAATACCACTTCCTGCCCATCGCGGTCCGCTATGATGGCCAAGCGGCGGCAGAAGGTCACGGTTTCCAAGCCCACGTCGGCCCCATGCGCTCCAAATCGCGCGGCCAAATCACATTGGCCTCCGCCGATCCCCACGACGCCCCGAAAATCCAGTTCAACTACATGTCCCACCCCGACGACTGGGCCGATTTTCGTAAATGCATCCGCCTGACCCGCGA
>JALZWD010000225.1 GCA_023300365.1 Flavimaricola sp.
GGGTGGCGCGCATGTGGGCCTGCTTGCGTGGTTGCTGTCGGGTTGGGGCCTGAGCCAAGAGCCGTTGCCGTTTGAGACGGTGGATGTTTCGGTGGTGTCGAGCGCGGAATATGCGGCCTTGGTCAACCGGGGGAACCCCAATATTGAGCCGGTAGAGCCGATATCATTGGCCGCCCCCGAGATTGAAAGCGCGCCAGAGGTGACGCCAGAACAGCCCGTGGCGCAGGCGACGCCAGAAGCCCGGCCCACGGTGCCCGAAGACGAGGTGCCGCCAGAGGCGCTCGCGCCGGTGCCCCAACCCGAACAGATTATTGATAGCGCGCCGATCCTTGAGGCCCCTGCGATACCTGAGGCCCCTGCGGTGCCCGATGCGCCCGTGACGGATGCGCCGCCGCAAGCGCAAGCGGCCCCGCGCGTGGCCCCGCAAGCCGCACCTGCGCCGCCGTTGAATGCGGATGTGGCGCCACAAGTGCAGCAAGAGGTGGCCCCCCAGGCCGAGGCGCCCGAGACGGCAGAGGTCGTCGAAGAGGTGACGGAAGAAACCGCCCCCGAGGAAGCCGCGACCGAGATTGTGACCGAGGCCGAAGTGCCCTCGGCCGCGCCGGAGGCCAGTGTGCGCCCACCATCGCGCCCATCACGGCCCGCACCTGTTGAGGAGGCCCCCGCAGAGACCGAAGTGGCCACCCAAGAGCCGGCCCCCGAAGATACGACGTTGGATGATTTGCTTGCGGATGTGGCCGCAGAAACGCCCGCTGATGTGGCCCCCGCGCAAGAGGCCCCCGCGCAAGAGGCCGCAGGCGATCCCGGCCCACCGCTGACGGGCGGCGAGCGGGATGCGTTTCGTGTGGCGGTGCAGGGATGTTGGGTTGTCGATACCGGATCGCAGGCGGCCAGCGTGACGGTGACGGTTGCCTTCTCGCTTGGCCGGGACGGGCGCGTGGAGGGCAATGCGGTGAATTTGGTGAGCAATTCGGATGGTACCGGTGCGGCGGTGACGGCGGCCTATGATGCGGCGCGGCGCGCGGTTTTGCGGTGTCAGGGTGGCGGATTTGAGTTGCCGGCCGAAAAGTATGAACAATGGCGCAATGTCGAGATGACATTCAATCCAAGCGAGATGAGGATCAGGTAATGCGTAAGCAATTGTTAGCCTTGGTATTTGTGATGACAGCAGGTCCTTTGGCCGCCCAAGAGGCGATGACCGAGAGCGAAAAGTTGGCGTTTTGGGAGCAGGTGTCGGCCTGTTATATGCCGCCAGAGGACACCTATAACATCACCGTGACTGTGCGATTTGAATTGGACCGGGATGGCCAAGTCGTGAATGATCTGGTTGAGCGCATCGGCGCGCCAGCCGAGGCCAATGCCCAAGTGCGCAATTTATACGAGGCCGCGCGGGCGGCGATTGTCCGGTGTGATCGCGCCGGATATGATTTGCCACAGGAGAAGTACATCTATTGGCAGGACATTGAGATGACGTTTCGCGCCCCGGTTCGGGGTGTGGGTGAAGGCACAGAGTAAGCAATAAATGGTGCTGCTTGCCGAGGCGGGGCGAAAATGTTTCGCGGCACTGGGCGATGCGGTAGAGAAATAAGCACAACATCCAAGATGCAAAAAGAGATGAGGGCGACATGGTGAAGAGTTTTTGGACGGTGATGGCCGCGTTGGTGTTGGCCTTGGCCAATACGACACAAACGGTGGCGCAAGAGCCGCTGCGGATTGAGATTACCGAAGGGGTGATTGAACCGCTGCCTTTTGCGGTGCCGGAATTTGAGGCCGAGACCGCCGGTGCCGAGCAGTTGGCGCGCGATATCAGCCGGCTTGTGTCGCAAGATCTTTTGGGCACCGGGTTGTTTCGCGAAGTGCCGAGCACCTCGTTTATTTCCACCGTCGACAGCTTTGTGCAGCCCGTCGCGTATGCCGATTGGCGTGCGATCAATACCCAAGCCTTGGTCACCGGGGCGGTGTCGGTGAACGGATCGCAATTGGTGGTGAAATTCCGTCTGTATGATGTCTTTTCGGGCGCCGAGCTGGGCGGTGGCTTGCAGTTTGCCGGCACTGTCGATGGTTGGCGGCGGATGGGCCACAAGGTCGCGGATGCGGTGTATAGCCGGATCACTGGCGAGGCGGGGTATTTTGACAGCCGCGTGGTGTTCGTGGCCGAGAGTGGCCCCAAGGACAACCGTCTAAAGCGGCTGGCAATCATGGACTATGATGGTTCAAACGTGCAGTTCCTGACCGATAGCGCGGCAATTGTTTTGGCGCCACGGTTCTCGCCCACTGGCGACCGCGTGCTTTATACAAGTTATGAAAGTGGCTTTCCGCGGATCAATGTTTTGGATGTGGCCAGTGTGGGCCGCCGTCAATTAACAACCCAGCAAGGCGAGATGGCGTTTTCGCCGCGCTTTAGCCGTGATGGGCGACAGGTGGTCTATAGCCTTGCAAATGGCGGCAACACCGACCTGTTTATCACCGATTTGGCGACGGGCGTGCACACGCGCCTGACCAGCGCGCCGTCGATTGAGACGGCCCCCAGTTTCTCGCCTGATGGCACGCAGATTGTGTTTGAGAGTGACAGGTCGGGCAATCAGCAGCTGTATGTGATGTCTGCATCGGGCGGTGAGCCGCGCCGTATTTCGTTTGGTGACGGCCGTTACGGCAGCCCGGTTTGGTCGCCGCGTGGGGATTTGATCGCCTTTACCAAGCAAAACGCCGGGCGGTTTCATATTGGCGTGATGCGCACCGATGGCAGCGAAGAACGCCTGTTGAGCGCGTCATTCTTGGACGAAAGCCCAACATGGGCGCCCAATGGCCGCGTTTTGATGTTCACCCGCGAGACCCAAGGCGCGACGGGCGGGCCATCGCTCTATTCGGTGGATATTTCGGGCCGAAATTTGCGGCAAGTCGCGGTGCAGGGGTTTGCATCTGACGCCGCGTGGGGGCCGCTTCAGCCATAACGCAAACACGATTCCCTATTCGAACAGGCCGTGCTATGATGCGGTCAAAGAGCAGATAACAAAGGTGGGGCACACCAAATGAACAAATTTATGACGTCGGTAATTTTATGTGGCGCAATGGGCCTGTCGGCCTGTACCAACCCTGATCGTTTTGGCGCAGGCACGGATCTTGGGGCGGGGGGTGTTGATCCCAATGCCGGGTTGTCGGGGCCGACTGGCATTGACCAATCTGGTTTGGGCGATCCAACAAGCCCGCAATTCTTTAGCCAGGCCGTTGGCGACCGCATTTCGTTTGATGTGGATCAATCCACGTTGAATGCCGCCGCCCAAGAGGTGTTGCGCGGACAGGCGCAGTGGCTGTTGACCAACAGCGACTATCTTGCCGTGGTCGAAGGCCATGCCGACGAGCAAGGGACGCGGGAATATAACGTCGCATTGGGTGCACGCCGGGCCAATGCGGCACGCGAATTCCTGATTTCGCAAGGGGTGCCTGAAAGCCGCCTGCGCACGATCAGCTATGGCAAGGAACGCCCGATTGCGGTGTGTTCGGATGAGAGCTGCTATGCCCAAAACCGGCGTGCGGTAACTGTCATTTCTCTCGGCTCATTGGGGTAATATGTGATGCGGCGATTGGTTTTTGGACTGGCTCTGGTGCTTGCGACGCAGTCGCAGGCGCAGAGCGTGCCAGACGAGACGCTGGCGGACATCCGCCAGCAGCTTTCGCTGCTTTATGTGGATATCCAACGGCTTCAGACCGAGCTTTCGACCACGGCGGGCGCCACGACTGGCGTGGCGGGCAACACGCCGTTAGACCGTCTGAACGCAATCGAAAGCCAGCTTCAGCGCCTGACGTCAAAGACCGAAGAGCTTGAGTTTCGGGTGAACCGGATCACTGCGGATGGGACCAACCGGATCGGTGATTTGGAGTTCCGTTTGTGCGAGCTTGAGCCGCAATGTGACATCGGCCAGTTGGGGGATACACCCTCGCTTGGCGGGGTAGAGAGCCCAACGTCGACGCCCATCCAAAGCGCGGGTACGGGAGGCGACGGGCCGGAATTGGCCGTGGGCGAACAGGGCGATTTTGAGCGGGCGTCGGAGGCGCTCGCCTCCGGTGACTTTCGCAGCGCCGCGGACCAGTTTTCGGCCTTTGTCACGACCTATCCGGGCGGACCGCTAAGCGCGCAGGCGTTTTATGCGCGCGGCCAAGCGCTTGAGGGGCTTGGCGAGATGTCACAGGCGGCGCGGTCGTATTTAGACAGTTTCTCAGGCGATCCCGGTAGCACCGTCGCCCCGCAAGCCCTGTTTCGTTTGGGCACATCGCTGGCGGCACTTGGGCAGACCACAGAGGCTTGCGTGACGTTGGGCGAAGTGGCCGTGAGATTTCCCGGTGATGCGACCGTGGCGGAGGCGCAAAGCCAGATGCAGACGTTGGGATGCAGCTGAGCATTGCCGATCGGTTTGCCGCCGAACTGGAATTTCTGAAACAAGATCAAAGTGATGCAAAGCTTGGCATTGCCGTATCTGGCGGCGGTGACAGTATGGCGCTGTTGTATTTGGCGCATGTCTGGGCGCAGGCCAATGGGTTTGCCCTTCATGCGGTGACGGTGGATCACGGCCTGCGCGATGGGTCGGCGGATGAGGCGGCGATGGTGGCCCGGGTGTGTGGCGATTTGGCCATTAGTCATGCTGTGCTGGCGTGGGAGGATTGGCAGGGGCAGGGCAATCTGCAGATGGCCGCCCGCGAGGCGCGTCGTGCGATGATCGCGGGCTGGGCCGATGGGCGCGGGATTGGCCGCGTTTTGTTGGGCCATACGGCCGATGATCAGGCAGAGACGGTTTTGATGCGGCTGGCGCGGGGGTCGGGCGTTGATGGGCTGGCGGGGATGCGCAGTGAGGGGATGTTTTTGCGGCCCTTGCTTGGCTGCGCGCGCGCGGAGTTGCGCGATTTTCTACGCGGGCATGGGATCAATTGGGTCGATGACCCAAGCAATGAAGACGCCCGATTTGACCGGATCAAAGCGCGGCAAATGATGGGGCATTTGGCGCAGCTTGGCCTGACCCGCGAGCGTTTGGTACAAACCGCCCAGCATATGCAAATGGCGCGCACGAGTTTGAATGACGCGATGCGGCAGTTGGCCGCAAAATCGGTGGCGCAAGAGGCGGGGGATTTGGTCCTAGGGCCCGATGTGTACCGCGACCTGTGCACCGATCATCAGGCACGGTTGTTGGCGGCGTGTTTGCAATGGGTTGGTGGCGGGGCGTATCGCCCACGGTATGAGGCGCTGCGCGCGCTGTCCCAAACCTGTGGGCGGCAAACCACAACGACGTTGGCGGGGTGTCTGATCCAAAGCACGGCGCGCAACATCCGCATTGGCCGCGAGTCGCAGGCGGTGGCGGAATTGGCGTGCGACCCATCGGAAATTTGGGACAATCGTTGGCGGATTGACGGGCCGGGGCGCGGGGATGCAGTCGTTCGGGCCCTTGGTGAGGCGGGGTTGCAACACTGCGCTGATTGGCGCGATGCGGGGCTGCCGCGCACGTCTTTGTTGGCCTCTCCGGCGGTTTGGCGCGGTGACGCCCTTTTGGCGGCCCCATTGGCGGGCCTGGGCAATGGTTGGACTGCGACTATTACGACCGATTTTCATCAATGGTTGGTTTCGCATTGAAGATTGCGTTGCAGTCTCTATTTTAAGGGTAACGCAAGCGGGCTGAGCCCGTTACGGCTGTTCCAGCTTGGTTAGGAGAACGTTTTGGGCAACGCGAGAAATGTCGCATTTTGGGTAGTGCTATTCCTTTTGGTTCTGGCATTGTTTAATCTTGTAACCGGCACGCAATCAGGGATGCAAAATGCGCCGCGTCCGTATTCGGAATTTGTGAACGCTGTTGAATCGGGGTCGGTTGTGCGCGCCGAGATTGACGGCGAGCAGGTACGGTTTGTCGGGACCGACAATCGCAATTACGTAACGATCAAGCCCGCGGATGCGGAAGTGACCTCGCTTTTGATCGCCAACGAGGTGCCGGTGACGGCCCAAAGCCAAGAGCAATCGGGGCTTGCCTCGTTCCTCCTGAGCATTCTGCCGTTCCTTTTGCTGATTGGTGTGTGGATTTATTTCATGAACCGTATGCAGGGCGGCGGCCGTGGCGGGGCGATGGGCTTTGGCAAATCCAAGGCCAAGATGCTGACCGA
>JALZWD010000226.1 GCA_023300365.1 Flavimaricola sp.
AACCCACGCCCAGACTCCGTGACGCAAACCGGCATTGCAATCCAGCACCCTACGCTTTGCAGCATTGCAACCGGCGACGCCGACCATCCTGTCGCAACAATCGGCACAGTCATTGCACGTACCGACATTCCAAACGGCTCAGGTGGCGAAACCTGCAAACAAGAGGCGCATCATTGGCGCACCTTCCCCGATTTTGACAACAATGAAATCATTATTTGCGTTCTCGCAGAACAGCACCCTGATGAAATCCATGATCGCGCGCGTGAGTGGATGGATGTGATTGTCTATCAAATGCGAGAAGAAGGATTGGTTGTACTCAAATCTCACTCGCGCAACAGAACCTCGCCCTAAACCCCGTCCTCACTCAACGCCAAACGCATCTCGCGCAGCACAGGCAGGACTTGCCGCACGCGCTCATCGCCCGCTTGGCCCACCACATTGGCAATGATCGGAGTGATCACCGCCAATGCCGCATCCCGCGCCTCGACGCCGCTGGGCGAAATGGCCACCATTTTGCGCCGGGCATCTTCCCAATCAGGGCGGATGTGAACCCAACCCGCCCATTCCAATTTGCCCAGCGTGTTTGTCATCGCACCACGCGTCAGATGAAAGACCCGCGCCAATTGTGCAGGCGAACGCTCAGAGCCGGAATGCGCCAAATGATTAAGCACCGAAAAATGTGACAGCTCCATGCCCTTGGGCAGCGCTTTGGAAACGCGGTTGCGCGCCAATTGGTCGACCATCAAGATTTCACTAAAAAGCGAAACGGCAAGGTTTTCGACGGCTTCAGGCATCTAAGGACCTTTGAAGGGACGATCATGGGCAAGGGACGCGACGCGCCCACGTGCCTTAGACACTTCTCCAAGGTCAAAATCAATGAAACTTACACCAACTTGGTCTGCGGCATTCAAGATGACATCCCCCCAAGGGGCCACAACCATCGAATGCCCATGGGTGCGCCGCGACGTCCCAGAGCGGTCGGGATGCACACCTGTTTGTGCACAAGCCATGACAAAGCAGCCCGTTTCAATCGCCCGCGCCCGCAGCAATGTTTCCCAATGTGCGGCCCCCGTCACATAGGAAAACGCCGCCGGAACCAACAGGATTTGCGCCCCCGCTTGGGCCAAGGCGCGGTGCAACGCCCCAAACCGAACGTCATAGCAAACCGTCATCCCCACAACGCCAAACGGCGTGTCACAGGTGACAGCACGATCGCCAGGCCGATATCCATCCGACTCGCGATAGGTTTCTTCGGCGCTGACATCCACATCGAACATATGAATTTTGTCATACCACGCGGCAATTTCGCCGTCGGGATTGACCATAAACGACCGATTGGCGAACCGCCCGTCGGCATCATCCGTCAGCAGTGCCAATGACCCAATCGAAAGCCAAACGCCGCGCGCACGCGCCTCAAGCCGAAGTGCCGCAAGAGTTGGATCATCTTGCTGATGGTGCAAAACGGTTTTTTGGTGCTTGCGCGACGTCGACAAACAATTTGTCACCTCGGGCGTCAGGATAAAGCCCGCGCCACCCAAAGCGGCCTCGCGGATCATCCCAAGTGTGTGTTCCAGATTAACGTCGGGATCATCCCCCGACGTCATCTGGCACAGGGCTGCTTTCACGCAGCCAACATCGCATCAAGCTTGCCTGCGCGATCAAGCGCATGCAAATCATCACTGCCGCCAACATGTTCGCCACCGATAAAAATCTGCGGAACAGTACGGCCACCATTTGCGCGCTGCATCATTTTCGCTCTTTGATCGGGGTCGGCGCTTACGTCAGTTTCGACATAGCCTACGCCCTTGTTGTCCAACAAACGCTTGGCCATATGGCAAAATCCACAAGTGGGTGAGGTATAGATTTCTACGGGTTTCATGCTCAGCTATCCTTTGTGATTAACCTTTACTTAGGGCTCTTTGGCCGCGCGCGCTAGGGTTAGGATATGCACAGTTTCGGCACCGGCCCTGTGCGCGGCCTCACAACTCGCGGCCAATGTTGCCCCCGATGTCATCACATCATCGATCAAAATTACGCATCTTCCAGCCATCCGAACACCCCGTTTGGGATGCGGTACAATCGCATCTTGAAGCTGCGCAAATCGCTGCTCGGTGTCGTGGTCACGCAATACAGCCGTCCGCTTTTTGCGCACCAATGCGTCTACACAGACCTCCAAACCCGCACTGCGGGCCACCGCTTGGGCCAACATCGCAGCCTGATTATACCGCCGCGCAAACAGCCGTGTCCAATGCAACGGCACCGGCACAAACAGCGCACCCTCCTCAAACAACGGCGCGCCCGCCCGCGCCATCCAACGTGCCGCCGGTTCAACCAAATCACTCCGGTCGCCATGCTTGAGGCCAAGAACCATCTTGCGCGCATTATCCCCATAAGTCATCGCCGCCCGCCCGCGGTCCCATGGCCGCGCGATTGTCATGCAGGTATCGCACAAAGCCTCTAAATCGCCCTCTTCGCCAAGCAACGGCACACCGCATTGATCACACACCAGCCCCACAACAAACGGCGTATCGCGCCAACACGGCCCACAAAGCCCAAAATCGCTTTCGGTCATGTCCCGACACAACAAACATTCCGAAGGATAAATTAGCCGCAAGGCACTTTGCATTAGCATCCCATTTCTCCTATCCACGGCACCATGAACACCCAACCCCTCTTGTTTGATCGCACGGCCCTCGCCACGCACCGCGCCCGCGCCGCCAAGGCCCCCGCGCTGTTCTTGCACGACGCAATGGCCGCCGAGATTAAGGAAAGGGTCGCAGAGGTTAAAAGAACGTTTACAAACGTTGCGATAATTACCCCCTGGCCACAGGTTTGGGCGGATATTTTCCCAAATGCCACCATCGTCGCAGACACCGAAACGCTGGATCTCGCGGCGGGCGCGCATGATCTGGTTATCCATGCGCTCAACCTACATTGGGCCAATGATCCCGTTGGCCAATTGGTTCAATGCCGCCATGCCCTACAACCCGATGGGCTGCTGCTTGCCACCCTTTTTGGCGGCGAGACACTCCAAGAACTGCGCCGCTGCCTTGCCCAAGCCGAAAGCGATGCCACAGGTGGTCTGACGCCCCGCGTCGCACCGATGGGCGAAATCCGCGACTTGGGCGGGCTTTTGCAACGCGCCGGTTTTGCCCTGCCCGTCGCGGACAATGCCCTGCTTACCGTCACATATGACAACGCCCTCAGGCTGATGCACGACCTGCGCCAAATGGGCGAAACCAACGTGATGACCGCACGCATGCGCAATACAACGCCCCGCAGCATCCTCCTTAATGCCGCGCGCCTTTATGCCGAAACCTTTGGCCAAGAGGGCCGCATCCCCGCAACATTTGATATCATCACCCTCACCGGGTGGTCCCCCGGCCCAGACCAGCCGCGCCCTTTGCGCCCCGGCTCGGCCAAAGGGCGGCTGGCGGATGCACTAAAGACCTTCGAAATACCACTAAAACGAGGCAATGATTGACCTAAGCAATCGGTGCCATAAATGTATGACAACACAATTTCAGGATACCTCAATGAAAGATGCCGTTCGTCCTCCGCACGCCGCTACAGATCACCCGGCCGTCAAGCACGGCCGCGTGGGTATCTTGGTTGCCAACCTTGGCACCCCTGATGGCACGGATTACTGGTCTATGCGCCGCTATCTATCGGAATTTCTGTCCGACAAACGCGTCGTCGACTATTCCGCATGGCTTTGGCAACCGCTGCTGCAATTGATAATCCTCTCGCGCCGGCCCACCAAATCCGGCGAGGCCTATGCCTCAATCTGGAATACCGAGCTTGACGAAAGCCCGCTTCTGACGATCACGCGAAGCCAAACCGAGGCGATCCGCGCCGACCTTACCGCGGCCTATGGCGACAACGTCGAGGTGGATTTCTGTATGCGTTACGGCAATCCGTCTACCATGGCCAAAGTGGCCGAGATGACGGCAAATGGGTGCACCAAAATCCTGTTTTTCCCGCTCTACCCGCATTACGCTGGCCCCACATCGGCCACGGCAAACGACCAATTTTTTCGCGCATTGATGAAAGAAAAGTGGCAGCCCACCGCACGGGTGGTTGATCCCTATTACGAAGACCCGGCCTATATCGACGCGCTCGCCCAATCTATCGAAACCGCCTATGATGCCGCCGACAAACGCCCCGACGTCTTGGTGTGCTCGTATCACGGCGTGCCAGAACGCTACTTGCGCGAAGGCGATCCCTACCACTGCCAATGCCAAAAAACGACGCGCCTCCTGCGCGAGCGTCTGGGTTGGGACAAAACCCAAATCCGCACCACCTTCCAATCAAAATTCGGTCCAGAAGAATGGCTCAAGCCCTATACCGTCGAAGAGGTTGCGCGCATGGCCAGTGACGAGGGCATCAAAAACATTGCCGTCTGCGCCCCAGCCTTTTCCGCCGATTGCATCGAGACCCTCGAAGAGATCAACGAAGAAATCAAAGAAAGCTTTGAAGAGGCCGGCGGCGAGGATTTCACCTATATCCCCTGCCTCAATGACAACCCCGCGCATATCTCTGCGCTGACTGGCATCATCAAACAAAATCTTGGCGGTTGGCTTGAATAGCTAGACGCCCAAGCGCCGCACCAGACGGGCCAGCGTCGCGACACAGACAAT
>JALZWD010000227.1 GCA_023300365.1 Flavimaricola sp.
CATTAAGATCATACCTGCAACGAAACGCTTGGCCTGCGGCTCCATCCAGCGCTCAGGATTCCCTCCAGACACAGAATAAAGCATCAAAAGCCCAAAACCCGTGACGGCCGTCAGCAAAAGAACAATCGGCCAATGCACATGCAACAGCTTGCGAAACCCCGTGGGCACATAGCGCGTGTTATGCTCAAGATAGCTCATGTGCGGTCCGACGTTGGGCTGTTGCTGGCAACATATGCGGCGATGCGCTCTTGTTGTGCCAGAATATCTGCATGAGCCGCGCGGGGGTACACCTCAAGTGGTGGCGTGCCGTCGTAAAGCGCCTGAAGGGTGATGTCGCGGCCAATAGGTGCCGCCGCCGTTGATCCGCCGCCACCGTGTTCAACAACCACGGCCACCGCAAAACGCGGCGCGTCAAATGGCGCGAAGTTTACCCACAATGCATGATCGCGAAATTGCCATGGCTGGTCTTCGTTTGCGGTCACACCATTTGTGCGGTCAATGCGCCGCACCTGCGCGGTTCCTGTTTTCCCCGCCATCCGAATACCGTCGGCATTGAACCGTTTGGAATAGGCCGTCCCACGCTGATGATTAACCACATCGTACATCGATTGGCGGACCCGCCGAAGGATGTTCTCGTTTAGGCCAAGGTCGGCGCCACGTCCGCTTGGCTGAACCTCACTATTGACCCGGTGCACAAGCCGTGGCGAAATCTCTTTGCCCGTTGCAATCCGAGCGGCCATAACCGCCAATTGCAAAGGCGACGCAAGGACATATCCCTGTCCGATAGACGCATTGACCGTATCGCCTATCCGCCAATCCTCGCCGCGGTTGCGAAGCTTCCAATCCTTGTCAGGCGCAAGCCCAGACGAGACCGCCGACATCGGCACATCATGTTTCATCCCAAGCCCCAGCTTGCGGGCCATAACTGCGATTTTATCAATCCCAACACGCTGAGAGATTTCATAATAATAACAATCGCACGACTGCTTGAGGCTTTCATGCAGGTTGATGTTTCCGTGGCCGCCGCGCCGCCAACAGTGAAACCGGTTGCCCGCAATATCCGAATGGCCGGGGCAATAAACCGTCTCTTCTGGGTCCACATCGCCATTTTCCAATGCCGCCAAAAGCGTCACCATCTTAAACGTCGAGCCCGGTGGATAGGCATCCTGCACGGCTTTGGATGCAAGCGGGCGGAACCCATCCGTGTTCAGCCCGTTCCAATTGGTCGTGGAAATACCTCGCACAAAGAGGTTGGGATCAAACGATGGCGTTGAGGCGATGGCGCGCAAATCGCCGTTCTCAAGGTCGATCACCACCGCAGAGGCACTTTCGCCCGCCATCCGCGCTTCGACATAGCTTTGCAAACGGCTGTCGACGGCCAATTGCACGTCCGCGCCGGGCTCGCCGGGACGTCGGTCAAGCTCGCGCATCACCCGCCCCAAGGCGTTCACTTCGACTTGTTGGTTGCCCGCCGACCCGCGCAGCATCTCTTCGAGTTTGCTTTCAACCCCCGTCTTGCCGATCTGAAAACGCGGGATCGACAAAACTGGATCGGGGTCTTCGATCCGGCTCAAGTCATAGTCACTTACCGGGCCAACATATCCCACAACATGTGCCGTATTGCCCCCCAGCGGATAGTGCCGGGACAAGCCAACCTCCGCAGTAATACCCGGCAACGCCGGCGCATTTACCGTCACTTTCGAAATATCATCCCAAGACACACGGTCCATAACCGTGACAGGCGTAAATGACGGACGCGCGAGGGCCTCTTCCTTGGTCCGCTCTAAAATGGCCGGGTCAATCGGCATCAGCCGCGCCAAACGTTCAAGCACCATCTCCACATCGCCCGCGTCCTCGCGGCGTAAAACGATACGGTAGTTTTGCTCGTTCTCCGCAAGGGCCACGCCGTTGATATCAAAAACGATCCCTCGCTCGGGCGGCAACAGACGCAGATTGATGCGGTTTTCTTCGGCCAGCAGACGAAAATCTTCGGCCTGCTCAACTTGCATTGACTGCATCCGCCAACCCAACAGCCCGATCACGCCAAACTGCGCCGAGCCAAGAAGCAACGCACGCCGCCCCATACGCCGCCCGGCTGGGGCTGTATCTCGGTTGGGCCGCCTCATAGCCTGTGCCCCAATGCATCCACCTCACCCGGCGCAGGGCGGCTGATCCCAAACAAAACATGGGCCAGAACCACCACCACCGGGTAGATCACAAAAGTGAGCAACATCTGCGTCATACTCAAGGTTAACCCCGACTGTTCTGCGTCGACAAGAGCCAGAACCACTCGATTGATAACAGTTATGACAGCAATCCCAATGGCTACAGTCATCCACTCGATCGCAAACGGCAAGGATCGCATGCCATTTGAGCGCGCCCGCAAAAACTCGGTCAGTAATAAGACCAGCGCAGCCCACAATCCCGGCGGTCGCTGAAACAACAAATCTGTCGCCAAAAACACAGCCGCAATCACAACCGCCGGCACGTAATCGGGCCGCCGCAATGTCCAAACACAGACCACCGCCAACAACACATCCGGCCACGGCCAGATCAGGCCCGGAGTTGGCAAAATGTCTCCCTCTTCGAATCCTTCGGGAAAATCGGGAATAGGCAATGCCCCCAAGGGCAACAAATGAACAAAGACCAGTGCCAGGCAAATGCCCAAAAACGTGATCCGCCCCACCCACACGCGCGCCCTTGGTGCCTCAGCCATCGGCACTCTCCTCTGCGCCCGTGTCAGGACGCGCGATGGGGCTGACATCGGGCAACAAAATCTCAATCTCGGGCGTGGGAAGCGGCGCTTCAACCAACGGCACAAAAACGGGTATGTCTTCTGGCGCAATCAGGCTTCCGGGATCGTCAATCACCTCGCCCGGCCGCGCCCGTAAAATGCGCAAAAACTCAAGCCGTTGATAATCCGCCGATAGGCGCACTTGCATGCGCCCGTCACTGCCCAAGGCCACCTGCCCGATCAACAGGTCGGCCGGAAACACCCCGCCATCACCAGATGTTTCCACCCGGTCGCCCGCACGCACCGCATCGGCATCCTCTAGAAATTCAATCGAAGGGAAAATCGTATTGTTCCCCGCCAAAACGGCCTCTTGACCGGACGGCTGGAT
>JALZWD010000228.1 GCA_023300365.1 Flavimaricola sp.
GCCCCGCCAAATACCGCCGCTTGGCCTCTTCCATCCGGCCCATATCGCGGACAGCGTTTTCAATCGCCACCTCGTCGGATTTATCGGCATAGCGGAATTCGCTGTCGGCGTAGCGGTTGATCTCTTGGATCACCATGTCGATGGTGATCGGCACACGCAGCTCTTGGATCATCGCCTTTTTGGTGTCGTAGGGTTGGGCAATAAAGGGCTCGGGCGTTTCAACCCATGCGTCGGGCAATTCAAAGTCCATCGCCCGCACCTTGACCGCATCGGTGATGTTTTTGATCGCGCGCCCCGTAAACCGCGGATCGGCCTCTTGGATGCCCTTAAGATAGGTGCCGAGTTTGGCGATTGTATCCAATGCGCCCAGATCCTGCGAGACGCGGTCCCAGACATTGAGCAGGCCCGCCTCATGCGGGGTGCCGTGGCCCTCAAAGCTGGCGGTGACGGCCTTTTTGATCTCTTGGGCGGCCATCAAATCATGATCGCCGAGCGGGATATCGTGATTTTTCCCCATCAAGAGATGCAAGATGTCGATGTAATCGTCGCGCGTTTGCGGGCCATCCACCAAAAACCGCGCGCCCGCCCTTTGGCGCAAAGCATCATCGACGTTTTCGGGATAATTTGAGAACATACCAAAGGTGCAATTGCCGCGCACGACGGTGTTGGCGCCCGCGAAGGCATCCATCAAAACGGCTGTTATCTCAAGCTGCCCGGCGCTGGATTGGCGATCGCCACGTTTTCCGGCAAGCTGGTCGATATCATCGACGGTGCCAAAACCGATGACATTCGGCTCAATGATATTATCGATAAACGCCCGCGCGTTTTGGCCCGACTTGCCCTGATAACTGTCGATATTGTCGGTGCTCAGATTTTGATAGCGAAAGGTATAGCCCGCCACTTGGCAATAATCGTTAATGAGGCCCGCCATCATTTGAATAAGCGTCGTCTTGCCCGTGCCCGGCGCGCCGTCGCCCATAAAGGTAAAGATAAACCCGCCCAATTCCGCGAACGGGTTCAAGCGTTTGTCAAAATCATAGGCCATCAGCATTTTGGCCAGACGCATCGCCTGATATTTGGCGATATGGTTGCCGACCACTTCGTTTGGCTTTTTGAACTGCATGGTCAGCGCGCTGGATTTGGCTTTGTGGGCGGGGCTAAAGCCATCAATCACAAGGCCTTCGGCCTCAACCTTCCACGTCGCGTTCACGAACGGCTCAAGCCGGCCAACCGTTTCGGCCCGCAAGGCAACCTTGGCCATCAACGCCTCGGCAAAGGCCAAAACCGTGGCAACCAAACGCGTCTGTGACGTGGCAAAGGCCTCAATATCTTGGTCTAATTCCCACAAAACCCCTTGGATGGCCAATTGCGCATTCTCGGTCAACACCTCTTCGATGTCCCCGATCTCGACGGTGTCTTCGGGGCGATGGCTGGCCAATAAAAACGCGGTGGCATTGCCAAAAGTATACAGCACAACAAGCGCTTGCGCCGTCAGCAATTCCGAGAATGCCGACTGTTTGTCACCCGCGAGTGACCCGGCAAG
The DNA here is from genome assembly GCA_023300365.1 of Flavimaricola sp. GTDB lineage: Bacteria > Pseudomonadota > Alphaproteobacteria > Rhodobacterales > Rhodobacteraceae > JALZWD01. The sequence goes on from JALZWD010000228.1 coordinate 1,544, forward strand.
ATTGGCCCGTTTAAGATCGGCCAAGCCCGTGCGCTCGGCATATTGGTCGCCCACGGCCTCGGCAATCGCCAAGGCCCGGCGCAGCCCCGATTGCAGTGCTGCCTGCACAGGCGAGACAAGCCCCTCTCCTTCGCCCACGGCCTCAATTGCCGCCAAAAGCTGCACCCCTTGGGGGCGTACGGTGCGGCGTGTCACAAGCCCGGGTGTCGTCGCGCGAAACGCACGGCGGGTGCCCAGACCGCTTGATTTCTCTGCGCCCGCGGCCTCAACCTTGGCGATACGCGGGGCATGATCAAACCCCCGCAACATCTCCAAAACGGCGGCGTAATGCGTGCGAATATCGTCTTCTCGCAATTCCATAACATCGCTGGTCTGGCTCATCGCTTGATCCCTTTCTTGGTCTCATCTTGCCCAAAATACTCACGCCGAAGGCAAAATTTTTCGACCGGAAAATTTCCACTGTAGGTCGAGAAATTTCGAATGGAATTTCTCGACATCACCGATAACTCAATACACGCCCCGTACCGCTCACCACAAACTTTCGCACATCCGCAAAGCCCGGCGGGTCCAATTCCGCCAGCGCTTGATAAGGCCGTTCAGGCAAAATCACCGCGCGCTCCATGCGTGTGGCTCCGGTCTCGGCGCCCTGCCCCGCAAAGGGATCAAGCGCAAAAATCTGACGTTCGGCGGATGAAAACCACCCGGTCTTTTCCACCTCAACCCGCTCCGAGACCAATTCCTCTTCGGTCCACGCCAGCGCCCAATCTTCGCCCGCCGGCGCGCGGGCGCGCTCAAGCACGTGTCGGATGGGCCCTGATTGTTGGGTAAACGCACTCGAATACATCGGGCCGATATGGAACCGGCGCAAACGTGTTGGGTGCAGGTCGTCAAAGTCGCGGTCAAAGCCACTGGCGATGGTCACCAACTTAAGCCCGCCCAGCGCTTGCGCCATCAAAGCGGCCTGCGCCTCCGGCCAACGGCGCTCATCATTGGGCAGGCCCACACGGCCGGTATCGTCGCATTCCATCAGATAGATCACGGGCAGGTTCACTTGGCTGTCGTATACCGCCCAGCGGATCAGGTATGTCCGCCGATTTTCGCCCGCATCGCCAAGCCATATGATCTCTGGGTCATTGCGCGCCCAAAACAGCCCGCCGCTTCCCAACTCGTGATAATAGAGCCTTTGTGACAGCGCGTATTGCAATTTAGTCGGCACTTTTTGCTCGCTCAAAATCACCTGGACCATTTGATCCTTCAGCGCCTCTTGGCTGGGCAGGCCTGCCAAGCGCGGACCAGCTTGGGCGGCGTCATTGGCCATTTCCATCAGCTCAGGAAACACCGGAAAGCCGCTTTCGGTGCGATCAAAGGTGAGCTGCCCCGCGTGCGCCAAGCGCCCAGAGAAATGGTACTTATGCGCCAGCGCCTTAAAGGTATAGCCGAGCCCGACCAGATAGCGCGCAATCGCTTCAACCTCGACGCGCGACAGGCGCCCTTCGGCCTCCATGGTGGCGGCGACGCGGCCCATGTGGCTGGTGATCTTGTCAAACTTGTCAAAATAGCGCCGGGTGACGCGGGTGTCTTCGAGCGCGAAATGATCTTGGGTTTGGGCACCGCTCATGCCGCGCCCTTCTTGGACTTGCGCCAGTACAAAAACCACGCCAGCGCCCAAAAGCTTAGCCCCAGCAAAAGCTC
>JALZWD010000229.1 GCA_023300365.1 Flavimaricola sp.
CGAACCACGCCGCGAATTCATCCAAACCAACGCGCTCAGCGTCGAAAACCTCGACTTCTAAAGCGCGAAAGCAGGATAGGCCCATGCCCAAACCCACCTCACGCCAACAGGTGTTCACCCTGCTCGTTGAGGTGGGCCGCAAAAAGGGCGACGGCCTGCCAAAAGGCGCCACGGGTGCCGCGCTGATGATCTATGCATCGGGTGTGGATGAGGCCGAGGCCGTGCGCGAAACCGTCGCGATCCTCAAACAGGCCGACATGGCCCCATTGGATGTTTCTGGCTATGGCACGCTAGAAGAACGGCTGGCCCAAGGCCACGACATACCCGATGAAGAACGCGGATTGATGGACCGCGCCTTGGCCGAAAATTCGGTGGTTGTCGCCCAAACCACAACCTTCTTTGACGACGCCGACAAGGCCTAGGCCACGCGCATCCGCCGCAAAGTCTGGGTCTCAAAGGCATGCAACGACGTGCGCTGCACCGCCGCGTCACGCGGCACCAATTCACGCGGCAAGGTCGACAACAGCGAATGCGCCGCCAACACCGGATCACATAGCACAGGCGTCGGGTCCAGCCCCGGCACTCGGATCCCTTCGATCAACAAGGCCACAGGCCGATCAATCATCACATGGACATAGCGCACCAAAGGGGCCTCCATATCGCGGACCGCCGATCTATCATCCTCAAGATCCCGCACCACCACGGCCACTTCGGTCTCGGCAAACAAATACTCCACCTCGGAGCCTCGCAAATGCACGGTTTGGTTGCCGTTTAACGCCATATCCTGATGCACCCCGTAATAAGGCGCGCGCAACACCACCGGGCGGTACACACCCAACGCCGGCAATGTCGTTTGCCCGGCCCAACGCACCTGCGCCGGGGCGCCATCGGCGGCAATCACAATATCCCCCGCCGCAAGCTGGCCTAACAATCGCGGCCCACTGGGTGTCATCACCCGCGATGTCGCATCCAACCCCGGCATCGGCCCAACCGGCTCCAACACATCCGAAATCGCAACATATGTCACTTCGGCGGTCATCATTGGCGCCGTCTGCATCATCATTTGCCGCGCCGCGCCAAGGCTCAGTGGCACCACCGCATCAAGCGCCATGACTTTGTGAATATCCCGCTCGGCCAACGTCACGGCCAGAACACCTGTGTTCTCGCGGGTATCCCAACCATAGCGCACCACCACAGGTTCGCCCGGCAAAAGTTGTGGTAAATCAATGACAAACGCCGCATCCGCCGCACCGCACCGCACCAAAAGGCGCAGCGCACCGCAAGGGTCCACGCGCACCGTTAATGCCGCGGGCTTGGGATCACGCACCATAAATCGCAACAGGTTAAGCGGCCGGTCCGTTACCACATGCCGATATTCCACCATCACCGTGCCGCGCGGCATCGCCCCGTCAACTGCATCCATGGGCCCGTCAAAACGTCCGCCCAAATGGTCTTTTTGCCCAATCCACCCCATCCGTCTAGGCCGCCCCGGCCAAAAGACGCGCCTCGTATTTGCGCAATGTGCGCCGCGCGGCGGGGCTGTATCCTGTGCCTGTGCCGGGATCTAGTTCTGGGAAAATCGCGCAAATCTCTTCGACGATGTCTTGCTCAAACAGCTTCGTGGTCTGCGGACCGGGCAGGAAACTCTCGGTCTGCAATCCCGCCGACCAGATCACCTCGTGTTGGTCAAACAACAGATGCACATATTTCACCTGCCCCCCCTCAAGGCGGCGCACCGATCCATCATTGACCAAATCTTTGGCCGCCACCAAAACTTCTTCCTCGCCAAACAACAGCTCCGCCACCGCATCTCGGATCAAAATGCGATGCAACGGCGACACCATCAGCCGATCATGGGTGCCAAATGTGTTGGCGCGAATGGTGATGGGCGCCAATGCACCACTGGCCGCAACAACGCGCGTCCCGGCCCAACGCACCGGCTGCGCGCCCCGGTCCTTGGTCATCACCAAATCCCCGGCGCACAAATCCTCAACCCGACGCGCGCCCAGCGGCGTCGTAATCATCGTGCCCGCCACAAAACATGGAATGGTCGTGACCGTCACAAACCCGGTGTCCACCTCAAGCGCCATGCCATCTGTGTCTTCGGACGCAATCCCATAGGTAAACGACACGGTATCCAAATCCAGATCCGTCATCACACTCAGGGTCATATCCGCATTCAGCGTCACAACCTGCCCCGTAGCCAGCGTCACACTGCCGCCCGCCGCAATCGACTGGCCGTTGATATGCGTCACCACCAACTCGCCCCCGGCCTCATTGAGGTCATTGGCCAGAACATCCACAATCCCCGTGGCACCTTCCTGAACGGTCACTTCATCGCGGATCGCAATAAGGTCGGTCTGAACCGAGTCTGCGGCAATCAATACGTTGGAATCAAACGACGAATCCGATGCATCCGCGATCCCAATGCGAATGTCATTCTCCACGCCCGCATTCACCGGCATGGTCAATGTCATGGTCACGGTAAACCCGTCCATCTCGGTGTTAAATTCGTCGTTCGTGTTCGAATTATATAGGTTGATGTTGTCGGTCTGGTTCACCCCCGTCACCGCCGTCGCCGACGATGTGATCGACAACGGGATATGCACCCCGTTTACCCAGACCGCAAAAACATCATTGTAAACCGAATTGGAAAACTCAGGATATTCCTCGGACCCAAACACAAACTGCATCGTCATCAGGTTGGTGTCCGCATCGGGCGTGAACGTCACATCAAGAAAACTCGCGTCAAAGGTATTGTTGCCCGCAACAGCGTTGAATTCCGCAAGGTTGTTGGGCCCCGAGGTATTGGTGGTCGTAGAGGTCGAATCGTTCGACCCGCCGCCTTGGTTGGTAAAACTTGTGGCATTCCCGGTCGATAAAATCACACCACGATCACCCGGCACCACAAACGGCGAAATGGCATCCCCATCCGAATAGATCGCCGATGAGCCGCTCGCCCCGGTATAGCTTGCCGAATTCACGCTCACGCCGTTGCCAAAAATTTCATTGGCCATATCCAACGCCGATGCCCCGGTGTCATACGTCAGCTCTACGCCCGTAACCATGTCTGCCTCGCTCAGGTCCTGCCCAAGGCTGCGGCGCACATATCTCTCGCAGAGCCCAAGCCCCACGTATCCTCAGATCATGCTGGCGGTTTTGTGCCTAGCCTGTCTTGCTGTGCCCTGCCCCGGGTCATTTTGTTAAGTTCACCCTAAAAGAGATCGCGCGCAAAAGAATCCGATTATTAACCTTTGCCGCATCACCCCCAATGATTGTCACCTCTGCGCAACAGCGCCGTGTCCCAAAGGTTACAAAATCCCTATGCCACCGCCCGCCAAAACCAGCACCCCCTTGACGCTGAACTTGCTCACTGAATCCCGCCTTTTCGCATGCGAAAGTCCATTTTCGCAGGGTTTCGCACGCCACGCGCCCCCGAATCGAGCGCCAGATTCCACCCCCATTTGCATCCCGCCCATCGCCGCGCTACCCCTCTGACCATGACAACTGATCCCATCGCCCTCACCGCCGCCCTCGTGCGCTGCCCGTCCATCACACCCCAAGAAGGCGGCGCGCTTGTCTTGCTGCAATCCATGCTGGAACCGGCCGGTTTTGAATGCACACGCGTTGATCGCGGCGGCATTTCCAACCTCTTCGCACGCTGGGGCCGCAAGGGCGCCAACCGCACATTCGGCTTTAACGGCCACACCGACGTCGTGCCATTGGGCAACCCCGACGATTGGACCGTTGATCCCTTCGGTGCCGAAATCAAAGACGGCTATCTCTA
>JALZWD010000230.1 GCA_023300365.1 Flavimaricola sp.
TCATTCGTTTACAGCCCAATGAGGGCATTGAGTTGCAGATGACGATCAAAGAGCCGGGACCGGGGGGGATGCGCCTTGTGGATGTGCCGCTGGACCTGACGTTTGCGGAGGCCTTGGGCGAGGACGCCGAAGAGGTGACGGATGCATATGAGCGCCTGATCATGGATGTGATCCGTGGCAACCAGACCCTGTTTATGCGGGGCGACGAGGTTGAGGCGGCGTGGAGCTGGACCGATCCGTTGATCAATGGCTGGACCGAGCGTAATGACGTGCCCAAGGTTTATGACGCAGGATCGGCTGGGCCGGAAGACGCGATGATGTTGATGCACCGCGACGGACGCCGGTGGCGCGAGATCAAGGCATAAGCGGCAGATAGCGCATTTGGTGAGCCCCCGAGCCATGTTTGGGGGCTTTGATTGTGGTCTGTGTTGGATTGAGTATTTTGGGCAAGATGAGACAAAAGTGTCTTGAACCAAAACAACGAAGGGGTTGATCGTGGAATTTGTTGAATATCCCGATGTGGAAGCGATGATGATTGGCCTTGCCGGTGTTTTGGCAAGCCAGCTGCGGCAGCATTTGAGCACGCAAGATACCGTTAGTTTTGCGGTGCCGGGGGGCACGACGCCGGGGCCGATTTTCGACTCGCTTTGTGCGGTTGATATCGATTGGGACCGGGTGCATGTGATGCTGACTGATGAGCGGTGGGTGCCCGAGGACAGCGCGCGGTCTAATACGCGGCTGTTGCGGCAGCGTTTGCTGGTTGGGCGTGCGGCACAGGCGAAATATGTGCCGCTTTATTCCGATCATGCGACGCCGGAGGACGGTCTGCCGGGTTTGGCCGCGCAGCTTGAGACGCATTTGCCGGTTTCGGTGATGTTGTTGGGGATGGGGGCGGATATGCACACGGCCTCGATTTTCCCCGGTGCGGACCGTTTGCACGATGCGTTGCACGGTGACGATGTGTTGGTGCCGATGCGGGCGCCGGGGGCGCCGGAGCCGCGTGTCACCTTGTCGGCGGGTGTTTTGGCCGGGGCGATGGAACGGCATATTGTGATTATTGGGACAGAAAAGCGCGAGGCGCTTGAGCGCGCGCGGACTTTGACGCCCGATGAGGCCCCTGTGGCCGCGATTTTGAAGGGCACCAAGGTGCATTGGGCGGAGAGCTAGTATTATGTGGGATGGTTTGCGCAAGCATCATGAGGCGGTCAAGAGCCGGCAGATTTCGGACCTGATGGTCGCGGGGCGCGGCGAGGATTTTCGCGCCACGGTTGGGGATATGATGCTGGACTATGCCAAGACCAATATTGACGCCGAGGGGCGCGATCTTTTGGTGGGCCTGTTGGAACAGGCGGATGTGGCGGGGCGCCGTGCGGCGATGTTTGGCGGGGCTGCGATAAACGAGACCGAGGGGCGGGCGGTGTTGCATACGGCGCTGCGCAACCTTGATGGTGGGCCGGTGATGGTGGACGGCGCGGATGTGATGCCGGATGTCTTGGCGACTTTGGCGGACATGGAGGCCTTTGCCGCAGATGTACGCGGCGGTGCCTTTGCCGGGCAGGGCGGCAAGATCACGGATGTGGTTAACATCGGCATTGGTGGCTCGGACCTTGGGCCGGCGATGGCCGTTAAGGCATTGGCGCCTTATCACGATGGGCCAAGGTGCCATTTTGTGAGCAACGTCGACCCGGCGGATGTGGCCGAGGTTTTGCGGGTATGTGATCCGGCGACGACGCTGGTGATTGTGGCCTCGAAGACCTTTACGACGATTGAAACGATGACCAATGCGCGCACTGCGATGGCGTGGATGGGGGAGGCTGTGGCCGAGCCGGGCGCGCAGTTTGCCGCGCTCAGTACGTCAGAGGAAAAGACCGCGGCGTTTGGGATCGATCAAAGCCGTGTGTTTGGTTTTGAAGACTGGGTTGGCGGGCGTTATTCGATGTGGGGGCCAATTGGCCTGTCGTTGATGATTGCGATTGGGCCTGATGCGTTTCGCGCGTTTTTGCGCGGTGGACAGGCGATGGATGTGCATTTTCAGGCCGCCGAATGGGCCGAGAATGTGCCAGCGATGCTGGCTCTGGTTGGGATTTGGCACAATCAGGTGTGCGGTCATGCGACCCGTGCGGTGCTGCCGTATGATAACAACCTAAGCCGTTTGCCCGCGTATTTGCAGCAGTTGGAAATGGAGAGCAACGGCAAGGGCGTGTCGATGGATGGGGCCGATTTGGCCGTGGAATCGGGCCCTGTGGTTTGGGGCGAGCCCGGCACGAACGGGCAGCATGCGTTTTACCAGCTGATCCATCAGGGGACGCGGGTGATCCCGTGTGAATTCCTCGTGGCGGCGCGCGGGCATGAGGACGATTTGCATCATCAGCATCAATTGTTGGTGGCCAATTGTTTGGCGCAATCTGAGGCGCTTATGATGGGACGCGATTTGGATGAGGCGCGCGGCAAGGTTGCGGATAAGTTTGAGGGTGCGGAATTGGAGCGCCAAGCGCGGCACCGTGTGTTTAAGGGCAATCGCCCGTCTGTGACGCTGGCGTATCCGACGCTTGATCCGTTTATGTTGGGCCAGATCATCGCGCTTTATGAGCACCGGGTGTTTGTTGAGGGCGTGGTCTTGGGCGTGAATTCATACGATCAATGGGGTGTTGAGCTGGGCAAGGAATTGGCCACGGCGTTGCAACCTATTGTTGAAGGGGCTGATGCCAGCGGCAAAGATGCGTCGACCGCCGGATTGGTCGGGTTTTTGCGCGGGCGGGGGCTTTAGTTAGGCCTGAACTGTCCCGTCGCGCTGGGTTAATGTTGTGCGCAGCGCGTCGGGGAGCGGCATTTTACTGCCGTCTCGGTTGAGAAAGACCACAACCGCGGACCCTGTGGCCTTGAGGGCGCCATCTGCGAAGACTGCGTAGTGCTGGGTAAAGCTGGTGCGGCGCATTTCCACGGTGCGCGCGCAGGCGATGTAGTCGCCCATTCCCATTTCAGCGTGGTATTCCACAGTGACTTGTTTGACGACGATCCGGGGGCGCGGGGCATCGGAGCCGTAATCGTGCACGCCGTAGTCGGTGAGGTAGTTGACCCGCAAGGTTTCGAGCCAGCCAAGATAGGCGACGTTGTTGACATGACCGAGGGCGTCGATTTCGCCAAAGCGGACTTGGTCGGCGCGGCCGTATCCCCATGGCTCGGGGATTTTGAGACGGCGTAAATCGGTGGCGGTGAGGCGGATGAGGTATGTCATAGGGCCGTAAACTGGCCCGGTGGTGAGGGCGTGTCAAACCCGTTTCGGACGGGAGCCGACACCCGCAAATTTTCGTAGCCCCTTGATTTTTCGCGCGCGACAAGAAAATGTAAAACTCGCGACAATATAGAACCGAGCAAAAGATCGAAGTAGTACCGTGGCCAAAGAGACCAAAATCCGCAACATGGAAGAGTTTGCCTCGGCAAGTGGTCTGTCGCGTCCGACGGTGTCCAAATATTTTAACGATCCGCATTCGGTGCGGGCCTCAACCCGCGAGCGGATTGAGAAGGCTCTGCAGGAATATGACTACCGGCCCAACATTTATGCGGTGAACCAGAACCGCAAGCTGACCAAAAATATTGGGGTCGTGGTGCCTTATCTGGCCGATCCATTTTTTGCCGAATTGGCCCGAAATGTTGAGCAACGCTGTATTGATGCAGGGTTTCGCCCCACGCTTTATAGTGCGCATGGTGATCCGGCGCTTGAGGTTGAGATTTTAGAGAGCCTGCGGTTGTTGAAACCTGCGGGGGTTTTGATGGCGCCGTTGGGGCGTGGGTCTGATCGCAGAGCGGTTGAGAAATTTTGCGCAGATGTGCCAACGGTTTTGTTTGATAGTGATATCCCGGATTTGGGGCTTGGGTTTATCGGGTCGGACAATGCGCAATTTGCCCGATTGATCGTCGATTATCTGTCGCGCACCGGCGAGCCGCCATGCTTTTTCGAGATGAAGAAGCCGGTAAATCCCAACGCCAACAAGCGCCGTCAGGGGTATATCGCGGCGGTAGAGGCGCTTGGGCTGACGCCCAATGTGGTGAGTGTGGACGGAGAGGGTTGGTCATTTGAGCAGATCGGCCGCGAGGGCGGTGCCAAGGCCTTGGCCGAGGGGGCGTTTTCCACACGATCCGTGCTGTGCAGTAATGATCGATTGGCGATTGGATTTTTAGCGGCGTGCTACGAGGCCGATTTGTCGGTTGGGATGAAAGACAGCGACGCGATTCGTGTGTCGGGCATGGATGATCATCCATTTTCGCGGTTTACCTGCCCGCCACTGACGACGATTGCGCAGGACTATGATTCAATCTCGCGGTATGCGGTTGAGGCCTTATTTCATGTGATTGAAGGGGCCGATACGAAGCGAAGCCGCGCCTTGTTTGAGGGGCGATTGATCATGAGGCAATCGGCCTAAGTTGAAAAACTTATCGCGCGTAAATTTTTGATTGACCATACGTCGTGACTTTGGCAGGCTGCAGTTCAGCAGATTGCTGCACTTAGGGAGAAATAAATGAAACTTCTACGCAACACGGCTCTCGGCCTGACGATTGGCGTCACCGGTGCCTCCATTGCAATGGCTGATGGCCATGCAACTGAATTGACAATTGCGATCGTGAACAACGGTCACATGATCAACATGCAGACTGTAGCGGAAGCCTACACTGCAGAAACTGGTGTTACCTTGAACTGGGTATCGCTGGAAGAAGGCGTTCTGCGCGAGCAGGTCACTTCTGACACAGCCACCGGTGGCGGTCAGTACGACATCATCAACATCGGCATGCAGGAAGCTCCAATCTGGGGTGCTGCTGGTTGGATCGAAGCTCTTGAGTTTGGTGCCGACTACGACGTTGACGACATGCTGCCAGCAATGCGCAACGGTTTGTCACACGAAGGCACACTCTACGCCGCACCATTCTATGGTGAGTCTTCCATGGTTATGTACCGTGCAGACCTTGCCGAAGCTGCTGGCGTATCGATCGCTGACAACGACAGCTGGGACAACGTATTGGCAGCAGCCGCTGCTATGCACGACCCAGACCATGGCGTCTTTGGTGCCTGTCTTCGCGGTAAGCCCGGATGGGGCGACAACATGGCGTTTGTAACGACTGTTGTAAACTCGTTCGGTGGTGCTTGGTTCGATGCGGACTTCCACCCAACTCTCGATAGCGATGAGTGGAATGCTGCCATCAACTTCTACGTTGAGCTTTTGGGTTCATACGGCCCTCCAGGTTCTGAAGGTAACTCCTTCAACGAGATCCTCGCTCTGTACAACGAAGGCAAGTGTGGCATGTGGATCGACGCCACAATCGCTGCGTCTTTCTTGGAAGTAGACAACGTAGCATACGCACAGTCGCCAAACGCTGGTAACCCAGTTGGCGCGAACTGGCTCTGGGCTTGGGCAATGGCCGTACCAACAGGTTCGCCAAACTCCGAAGCTGCTCATGACTTCATCGAGTGGGCCACTTCGAAAGAGTACATCCAAGCTGTAGGTAACCACCCTGAGTTTGGTTGGGGTTCTGTTCCAACAGGTACACGTGCATCCACATATG
>JALZWD010000231.1 GCA_023300365.1 Flavimaricola sp.
GACGCGGTCACGATTGGGCTTTTGGTTGCCTTTCCCGGCATTGTGCTTTGGTTGCCGAGCTTGGCGTAAAAAAGGGGTGGTTGCCGTTACGGAAGTGCTACGGATTGAGACGACAACGAAACGGTGAAGCTTAGCGAGCCTTCGTTCACAAGCCACTTGCGCACATCATATGATCGCGCTCCTGCGGCGTGCATTGGATCGGCGTCTGCAATCGCGCGGGCGGCCTCAAGATTTGCGGCGCGGTAGATGATCATCCCTTCGGCTTCCATCATTTCGCCGGTTGCATCCGAGGTTGGCCCGGCCATGACGAGGCTGCCGGCGGCCTCCATGTCTTTTTGATAGGCAAGGTGGGCGGGTAGGGTTGCTTTGACCAAATCGATGTCGCCAGCGGGTATGGACCGGACGACAAACAATTCCATCGCAAGTGCGCCTCGGCTTTTCGCTTCGTTCTTATAGTCTTCCCATTTTGGCATAACGCGACTCCTCTCGGTTGATTGACCTTAGCCTTGATAATTCTGCCCTCAAACAAAAAAATCGATTTTATTGGACAGGGGGCAAAAAACACGACACTTTCAAAGTACGAATCTGGGAGGGATTGATGACTAAAGGCGCAGCACTTGATGACATGAGGGCCACCGCCCAGGCAGAGGTGCGCGACATGCGCGGCACGCTTGAAACCCTGACCCAGCCCCAGATTGATTTGATCTTAGGCAAAGCACGGTCGCATTATGCTTGGGCTGATCGGGCGGTTTCAGATGAGCTGCTGCACCAGATTTTTGACATCACGAAGATGGGGCCGACGAGCATGAACACATGCCCGATCCGCATCAAATTTGTGCGCTCTGAAGCGGGTAAGACACGTGTTTCTAAATCATTGAAGCCCGCAAATGTTCCCAAGGTTATGGGCGCGCCTGTGACGGCGATCCTTGCCTATGATCTAGCGTTTTGGACCCATCTGCCCAAGCTTTTTCCACACGAAGATCGGCGCCATTTTTTCGAAGGCAAAGATGCCTACATCGAGGATACGGCATTTCGAAATTCCACCCTTCAGGGTGCGTATTTCATGATAGCGGCGCGGGCGCTTGGCCTAGATGTGGGGGCGATTTCTGGCTTTGATAACGCGGTAGTTGATGAGGAGTTCTTTGCCGGGACGTCGCTGAAATCCAACTTTTTGTGCAATCTTGGCTATGCCGATGAAACTGCATTGTTCCAACGATTGCCACGTTTCGATTTCGACGACGTGTGCGAAATTATCTGATCAAAGGACCGTCCTATGGCCATTAAGATGAAGACTTCGGTGACCTTGTCGATTGTTGCGGTGTGTCATGGCCATTCCATAGCGCATGTGCGGACCCGTGATTTGGCGGCGATCATTGATGAACCTGTGGAACGTCATGGCACCAACCTTGGGTTTACCCCAACAGATACCGCATTGAGTGCGCTAGCGGGATGCACGAATACCATTGGCCATAAATGCGCGGTAAAGTTGGGTGTGGATATCGGCAACCTCAACATTTCCGCCAAATGCCAGTTCAACCGTCTTGGCGTGACGCTGGCCGAGGAGATCGATGTTCCGTTTGAGCAGATCGAACTTGTGGTGATTTCTGATGGCACTGCGACACATGACGAACTGCAACAGGTGGCCGCAGAAGTTGCCAAATATTGCCCGCTTGCCAAGCTGTTTCGCGGGGCAGGGACTGTGATCAACGAAGACTGGCGAAAAGCCGACTAAACTTTTTTGGGAGGAGAAGACTATGAAACTGACACGACGTATTGCATTGGCGACGACCGTGGCGCTTGGGCTGACGGGGGCTTTGGGAGGGGCTGCCTCAGCACAAGAAACGATCAACCTGACGGCCATTGACGGCTATCCTGAGCGCTCCATGTGGGTTGCTGAGTTTTCCGGTTTCTTCATTCCGCGCGTCGATGAGCTGTTGGCTGAGGAAGGCAACTATCAGATCAACTGGATGGAAGCTTATGGCGGCCAGATCGTTCGGCCACGGGGCGTTTTGGAAGGTATCAAGCTGGGTCTTGGTGACATTGGGATCGTTACAACCATTTTCCACAATTCCGCATTACCATCCCAAGGTATTTCGGCTGTAACGCCATTTGTTGCCGCTGATGCGCGTGCGGTTGCTGTGGCGGTTGACGAAATCGCTCGTGAATTCCCGCAGATGGATGCGGAACTTGCTGCGGAAAATCAGGTTTATTTGGCGACTGGCGTTGTGCTGGACACGTATCAGATGTTCTCGACCGAACCGTTGAATTCTTTGGCCGATCTCGAAGGTCTTAAGATTGCTGGTGCTGGGTATAACCTGCGTTATCTTGAAGGTATCCCCGGTGCGGCGGGTGTGCGTGGTGGCCTGCCAGATTTTTATAACATGTTGCAGACTGGGGTTGTTGACGCCGCGATGCTTTGGCCTGAAGCGGCCAAGACATTCACCATCGCTGAAGTTGCGCCGTACATGCTAGAGGCCGACTTGGGCGCAGTGAATTCCAAGACCGTGACCGTGAACGCCGACGTTTGGGAAGCGCTTCCTGAGGAAGTCAAAGAGGTGCTTCAGGCCGTGGCGATCGAATACCGCGACCACGTGGCCGGCATCGCGATGGACCGCGCGGAAGAGTCTCGCCAAGCGTATATCGATGGCGGCGGCACAATCGTCGAGATGAGCGCACAAGAGCGTCAGGCGTGGGCCGACAGCATGCCGAACATTGCGGCGGAATGGGCGGCGAACCTTGATGCGGCAGGTGCGCCGGGCACAGAGATGCTCAATGCCTATATGGGCAAACTCGCCGATGCTGGCTTCACCCCGCTGCGCGACTGGGCGGGCGAATAAGCCACGGTAAAGGCATCAAAAATGATCGTTACGGGTCTTCGTAAAATAGAAAGTTGGGTCGTTACGATTGCGATCATTGCCAATGTCAGCGGCGCGTTTGTGCTGTTGGCATTGGTGGCGATCATGAACTTGGATGTGGTTTCGCGAAACCTGTTTAACGCGCCGTTTCGCGGTGTCATTGAGGTGGTGATTTTTTCCCTCGCGTTGATAGTTTTCTTGCAGCTCCCGGATGTTGTGCGCACAGGCAGGCTTACGAGATCTGATGGGTTTTTAGGGCTGATGCGCAGCCGCGCGCCCCGTCTTGGCGGGGCTTTGGCGCGGTTTCTGGACGCCATTGCGTGCTTGTTTATGTGCCTCATTGTCTGGACGGTTTGGCCCGAATTCACCGAAAGCTTCGAAAGCTGTCATTTCTTTCAACAACCCGAATTTGGTCCTGCACCCACGGGCAATATCTGGACGGATTTCCAAACTGGGCTTGCGCGTTGTGATTACTTTGGGACGCCGGGTATTTTGCAGGCCCCGTGGTGGCCCGTACGCCTTGTTATTACGTTCGGCTGTTTGTGGGCCGCGATCTTATTCTTTTTCAAAACCATTCTGGGCGACACCCAAGCCCCGCGCCACGTGACTGCGCAGACCAGTGGCGAGGCTTAAATGGATCCTTTGACAATAGGCATGTTGTCGGTCGGTGCGATCGTCATTCTTGTGTATCTTGGTCTTTATATTCCCGTCGCACTTGGCCTTGTGTCGTTTGTGTCGATCTGGATGATGTCGGGCAAATCGATCCTAGCGTTCAATTTTTTGAAAGTAGCGGTTGGCGATGGGGTGACCGAGTATAATTTCGCCACCATCCCGCTTTTCACCTTGATGGGTTTATTGGTGTCTAAGGCGAGGCTTGGTCGCGATATTTATGATGTGATGAACTCGGCCTTTCGGCATGTGCTGGCGGGGATTGGCATGGCGACGGTAGGTGCGAACGCGATCTTTGCGGCCGTGACCGGCTCATCTATCGCATCCGCGTCGGTGTTCACTAAGATCGCTGTGCCGCAGATGCTACGCTATAATTATAACAAACGTTTTGCAGTGGGTGTTGTGGCTGGATCGTCCGTTTTGGGGATGATTATTCCGCCGTCTGCGATGTTGATCATTTATTCCTTTGTAGCGGAGGTGTCCGTGGGCGATATGTTCCTTGCGGGGATCATTCCGGGGCTGCTTTTGACGGCTGTTTATATGATCGCAATCGCGCTGATGGCGCGGTTTTGGCCGTCGTTCATCGGTGCAGACATCAAAACCGATGAAATGCCCGCAATGGACCGTGCAGAGATGTTCGGCAAGGCATGGCCAGTCGTTGCTTTGATCTTTTTGGTGTTGGGCGGCATTTACACCGGTTGGTTGACTCCTGTTGAAGCAGGTGCGGCGGGTGCGTCGCTGGCATTGATCGTCGCCCTTGTCCGTCGGTCTATGTCGCGCCAAGAGTTTTGGGAAACACTGATCGAGACAGGCCATATCACCGCCGCGATTTTGCTGCTCATTGCCATGGCGTCATTTTACAGCCGGATGTTGGGGTATGCGGGCCTTCCCAACCAGTTGGATGCTTTGCTGCAAGAATGGGACTTGTCGTTTTTCCAGATCATGTTGCTGTACGTGGTCTTGATGTTGGTATTGGGCACCTTGCTGGATACAGCTTCGATTATCCTGATCGTAGTGCCGCTGTTTATTACACTGATAGAAAGCCAAGGCCTTAGCCTTATTTGGTTTGGCATTGTCACTGTCATTGGGGCAGAGATTGGTCTGCTGACACCGCCACTTGGGATTTCGTGTTTCGTGATCAAAAGCACGCTCAATGATCCCAACATATCGCTAAAGGATGTGTTCCTTGGATCGCTGCCGTTCGCCTTTTTGATGCTGTTGGTGCTGATTGTGATCATCCAGTTTCCAATCCTCTCCACCGCCCTCCTTTAACCTTTCGGAGCCACCATGAAGAACGTCTCAATCGACACCATCACACAGGCCTTTGTGGACTACTGCGCCGATGATACCGATCCACGTACGATGTTCGTGCTGACGAAATTGGTGGAGCATCTGCATGCGTTTGCCAAAGAAACGCAACTGACGCATGCCGAGTGGTCTCGTGCTTTGAAGTTTGCGACGGATGCAGGCAAGATAACGGACGAGGAACGCAATGAGTTTGTGTTGATTTCGGATGTGACAGGATTGTCGTCCATGGTAGATATGATCGGCTCTCAGCATGATGGTACTTCTTCGAGTGT
>JALZWD010000232.1 GCA_023300365.1 Flavimaricola sp.
CGATCCCCGTGGAGGATGTTGTTTTCGCCGCCTTCCTCGTAATTGAGGACAATTTGAACGGCGATTTTAGCCCCACCCGGCCAATTGGCGTTTGGCGGTGTGGCCCCGTAGCCTTGCATGTCACGCGGATAGCGGTTCATGAGTGTCCCCTTGTTGTGCCCTTTGATAAACCAGAAAATCATATTCCGCTTTCAAAAAATTACGAATACACTGTCGAACGGAACGAGGGGTTTGCGCCGTGGCGAATTTGGCGCAAGTTGGGGCCAGCAAAGTGGCGGAGAATATGATGGCCGGATTTTTGACAACGCATGTATTGGACACGGCCCGTGGATGCCCGGCGCCGGACCTGAAGATCATCTTGTTTCGGGTGACAGGCGAAGGCCGCGAACAGATCGCGCAGACCGTAACCAACGCGGATGGCCGCACGGATACGCCGATTTTGCCCGCCGGGGATTTCGCCACAGGCACCTATGAGTTGGTGTTCCATGCGGGCGATTATCTGCGTGCGACGGGGCAGGCGGGGGAGGATCCGCTTTTCCTTGATGCGGTGCCGATCCGGTTTGGGATGAGTGACGCGGCCGCGCATTATCACGTGCCGCTTTTGCTGTCGCCTTATGGGTATTCGACCTATCGCGGCAGCTAGGCTGCGCTGAGTGCCGCACCGACGCGTTCGATCATAAATTCCATGAACAACCGCGCTTTGGGGTCTTGGTGGCGGCGGTGTGTGTAAAGGCAGGCCATTTGCACCGGGAGTGGCGGTGTGGTGTGTGCGACGGGAACCAGGGCGCCGCTGGCGATGTGATGGGCGATTTCGAACATTGGGCGTAGGGCGATGCCGGCGCCTGCGAGGGCCCAATCGGTGAGGACATCGCCGTCGTCGCTCTCGAACCGGCCTTGGACGTCGTATTTTTGCGGGCCTTCGGGGCCCATCAACTCCCATTGAAATTCGGTTGCACCGGGGAAGCGCAGGTTGAGGCAATTGTGTTGGCCTTTGTCGATTTCGGCACCGGATTTGGGGTGTCCGTGGGCGGCGATATAGGCGGGGCTGGCGCAGAGCACGCGTTCACAATCGGCGATTTTGCGGATGCGCAGGTTGCTGTCGGCGGGTCGGCCAAGAAAGAAGGCGATATCGAGGCCTTCGGCGGTAAGGTCGAGCTTGCGATCAGAGAGGCGCAAGCGGACATTAATCAGCGGATAAAGCGCCGCAAATTCAGGGATATGGGGCGCGATGAGGCGCCGACCAAGGCCAAGGGGGGCCGCGATATGCAAGGTGCCGCGTGGATTATCGGTGGCGTCGGCCACGCCCGCTTCGGCGTCTTCGACCGCCTCGAGGACACTGCGTGCGCCGTCATAAAATATGCGCCCCTGCTCGGTGGGCGCGAGGCTCCGGGTGGTGCGTTGGAACAGGCGCACGCCAAGGTGGGCCTCTAGCTGTGTGATCCGCGCAGATGTGACCGCGGGCGAAATCCGTTGATCGCGCGCAGCCGCAGACATCGAGCCAAGCTCGTAAATACGGACAAAAGTGCGGATATTGTCGAGGTAAGACATTATGCGGATTTTTTTGACAGAGTTTGTTTAATGGCCATGATAGCGGAAAAATAGGCGGCGCGGTAGTGTGGCCGGCAAGAGGGAGCGGGCGCATGTATGATTTGGCGATAATATGGGATTGGATCGCCTTTGCGGTGCGCTGGCTGCATGTGATTACGGCGATGGCGTGGATCGGGGCCTCGTTCTTTTTCATTGCGTTGGACCTTGGCCTCAAGAAGGCCCCCCAAATGCCCCAAGGTGTGACCGGCGAAGAGTGGCAGGTGCATGGTGGCGGGTTTTACCACATTCAAAAATACATGGTCGCGCCGCCCAATATGCCCGAGCATCTGATCTGGCATAAATGGCAAAGCTATTCGACGTGGTTGTCGGGGGCTGTGCTGTTGATGATCGTGTATTGGATGGGGGCAGAGCTGTTCTTAATTGATCCAAGCAAGGCAGATTTAGCAGTTTGGCAGGCTATTTTGATATCTGGCGGATCATTGGCCTTTGGGTGGATCATTTATGATCAGCTTTGCAAGCGGGGGTTAAAAGAGCGTCCGACGGTATTGATGCTGCTGCTTTTTGCTCTGCTGGTGGCGATGTCGTGGGGGTATAATCAGGTGTTTACCGGACGTGCGGCGCTGCTGCATTTGGGTGCGTTTACAGCCACGATTATGACGGCGAATGTGTTTTTCATTATCATGCCGAACCAACGGATTGTGGTGGCCGATCTTCAGGCGGGGCGGACGCCGGATGCAAAATACGGCCAGATCGCCAAGCTGCGCAGCACGCATAACAATTATCTGACGTTGCCTGTGATCTTCCTGATGCTGTCGAACCATTATCCGCTGGCGTTTGGAACGGAATACAGCTGGATCATTGCGGCGTTGATTTTCCTCACGGGGGTGACGATCCGGCATTATTTCAACGCGCTGCATGCAACGGGCAAAGGTCCGACTTGGACATGGGCGGTGACGGTGATTTTGATGGTGATCATCGCGTGGCTGTCGACGGCGTCGACGTGGGACGGGGATTACGAGGCTTTGGACGCGCAAGCGCTGACGCCGCATCAAGAGCAGTTTGCGGCGGCCGCGGGATTTGACGATGTGCATGATATCGTGCGCGGGCGGTGCGCGATGTGCCATGCCCGCGAGCCGGTTTGGGAGGGCATACGGTGGGCACCCAAGGGTGTGTTTTTGGAAACATCTGCCGATATTGCAGGGTCCGCCCGCGAGATTTACCTGCAAGCGGGTGTGAGCCATGCAATGCCGCCCGCGAATATCACAGGGCTGCCCTCAGAGGACCGTTTACGGATTGTGCGGTGGTATCGGGGCGCTGTTGGGGCAGAGATTGCCGTCAATTAGGGCCCGTGGGCAGACGCGCCGGATGCAGGGTTGCACCGGCGCGTAAGGTTTTTAGAACATTTCGTAGATCAGCTCGGAGACTGTGCCGTCTTCGGCTTCGGGCTCAACCTCGGCGGCGAGGTTCATCAGCTTGGTGCCCATACCCTCAAGTGCGGAGCCGGCCCACATCGCGTCCATGCGGGCGGCGATGACGGATGGGTCGGTGCTGTCGGAGGTGAAGCCCATTGGGGTCACATCCGCCTCGGCACGGTTCAGGAAATAGCTGTCCTTGGCCTGTGCGGTGGGCACGGCGGCAGTCAGGCTGACCTTGCCCTTAAGGGGGGCGATTTCGGCGTCGTAGAAGGCCGTCAGTGTTTCATTAGTCGAGCTCAAATTCTTCCCTCCAGTTACCAGCGTCTTCGAATTCGGGCTGTTCGTCTTTGAACAACACGAAATTCTCGACCACCAGAACGTCCATATTGGTGCGCATAAAGCAGCGGTATGCATCCTGCGGTGTCATCACAATCGGCTCGCCGCGTACGTTGAACGAGGTATTGACGATCACCGCACAGCCGGTTTGTTCATCGAACTGAGTGATCAGGTCAAAGTAATCGGGCTTGGCCACGCCATCCACGGTTTGCACGCGCGCAGAATAATCCACGTGGGTGACGGCGGGGATCGAGCTGCGCGGCTCGTTCACGATGCTGAGCATGTCTTCGGCGTCAGTGATCTCTTGGGCCACGCGGATATCTTCCTGCACCGGCGCCACGAGGAGCATATAGGGGCTCTCTTCCTCGATCGCGAAGTATTCGGAGGCTTTGTCCCGCAACACGGCAGGGGCAAAGGGCCGGAAGCTTTCGCGGTATTTGATCTTGAGGTTCATGACCGATTGCGCTTCGGGGTTGCGGGCATCGCCCAAGATGGAGCGGGCCCCAAGCGAGCGGGGGCCGTATTCCATGCGGCCAACACACCAGCCGATGATCTTGCCTTTGGCCATCTCGGCGGCCACGCGTTTGGCACGGTCGGCATCCGACATGCGGTGGGCCGGGTAATTGCCGAAATCGACAAAGGCCTCGACCTCTTCGTTTGTCAGTGCTGGGCCAAGATAGCTGCCCGACATGCGGTCGGCGCCGGGGGCGGGGGCCGCACTGCGGGGCACGTCGTATTTGTGGTGGGCAACCATCAGGGCCGCACCAAGCGCACCACCCGCATCACCTGCGGCAGGTTGCACCCAAATGTTGTCAAAGATTTTTTCGCGCAACAGGCGGCCATTGGCCACACAGTTAAGCGCCACACCACCAGCCAGAACAAGGTTCTTCATGCCCGTGGTTTTGCGGATATGACGGGCCAGCATCAGCACCGCCTCTTCTGTCACCACCTGAATAGAGGCGGCGATATCCATCTCGCGTTTGGTAATGCGGCTTTCGCCTTCACGCTTGGGGCCGCCAAACAGGGCGTCCATCTTGGGCGTGGTCATTACTTTGCTGTCGAGATAGCCGAAATATTCAAGGTTGAGAGCGAAAGAGCCGTCGTCCTTGAGGTCAATCAGGTGTTCGCGGATCAGGTCGGCGTAGACCGGCTGGCCATAGGGTGCGAGACCCATCAGTTTGTATTCGCCAGAGTTGACCTTAAAGCCGCAGAAATAGGTGATCGCGGAATACAGCAGACCCAGCGAATGCGGGAAGTGGATCTCTTGGTCGATGCTCACGCGGTTGCCCACGCCACGGCCAAGGGTTGTGGTGGCCCATTCGCCCACACCGTCAATCGTCAGGATCGCGGCCTCGTCGAAGGGCGAGGGGAAGAAGGCAGAGGCGGCGTGACTGAAGTGGTGTTCGGTGAACAACACGGGCACGTCCATGCCAAGCTCTTCTTCAACCAAACGCGGGATTTGCAATTTGGCGGCAAGAAGGCCCGCAGCACCCGTCATCCACTGCTCTTGGCCCGCAGGACCAGCATTGGCGAGGGTTTTGAGAATGCGGTCGGTCGTTAGGACCGGATCATCATAAAAGACAATCGCCTCAATCTCGTCTGGGTCAATCATCGCCTCTTCAAGGCAATAGTTGATCGCATTTACAGGAAAGCGCCGATCATGTTTGATCCGGGTGAAGCGCTCTTCTTGGGCGGCGGCGATAATGGTATCGCCATGAATGATGGCGGCGGCGCTGTCATGATACAGAGCCGATACGCCAAGGATATATGGTTTGGTCAACTGTTGCTCGCTACACTAAGTGGTTTGGTGTCGAGGGAGAGGTGTTTGCGAATTGCGGGCACCATTTGGGCCGCAATAGCAACATGTCCCGCAACTGTGGGGTGTTCGTCGGTTGGGAAGCGCAGGGGCGCGTCGCCCGTGGCATCAATTTTACGCAGACCGTCGAGGATATCGACGAATTCTACGCCTGTCTCTTTTGCCAATTCGGCAAACCGCTGGCGATAGGGTTCGGCCCGGAATTTGCCCGAGATGTGATCGAACATTGGGATCGGGCACAAGATGACGGGTGTTTTGGCCTCGGAGATCCATTGGCGCAGGATCGCGGCCATCAAAAGCCAACCCTCGCTGTCGGGATCGTTGTAGGCCTCGGGGAGGGCAAGGCGGCGGGCGCGTTGCGACCATGACCGGATGCCAGGGAATTGCTTGTCGGCCATGCCCATTGCTTTGCGGGCGACCTTGCGCAGGCCACTTGGCGAGGTGTCTTCGGGGGCTTCTTCCTCGGGTGCGGGAAGGTGGCCTTTGGGCACGGGTGAATTGCGCAGCGTGAGCGTGCCGTCAACCAATTCAAAGTAGGGTTTGGGGAGCATGACCAAATCGCCGGACATGCTTGAGTGGATCAAACGCGCGCTTTGCAGGTTGCGGCGGATGTTATCGACCATTGGGCAAAGCACCAGAAGATCGTGTTCAACATCATGGCCCGCTTCGCGCCACGCGAGGTATTGTTGATCAACACCCGAGCTGGGGAGGCCATAGTTATAGGCGGCGATGTCGAGGTGTTTTTCGATGACATCGACAAACCGTTTGCCGTTGCTGACCCCATCACCAGCGGTGTTGGAATCGCCAAAAAACAAGACACGTTTTTGGGTGTCGGAGGCCTCGCGGACAAAGGGGCGGTCGCTGCGAAATCCGTCGGCGTTGGACCGCACGAGATAGCCGCCGCCCTCGTGGCGCACGCGCCCCTTGAGGTTGGGGACAAAGCGATACCCGATTGCCGGGTCATGCTTGAATAGATTGCGCGCCATTACTCGTCATTCCGCCTTTGAGGGTCGCCTGTTTACCAGACGTTAAACCCATGGTTCACCTAAAACACCCCGCTAGAGCTTTGGCATAGCACTTTCGGCTCTTGTGTGTCTATTGGCACGGCACTTTCACAAAGGGGGAAAATCCCTTATTTTGTTGCTTATTCAGCGTCTGAACGGTCTGTTTCGCACACGGAAACCGACAAATCGTGTTTGGTTTGGTTAAAATGATACGTCTGGGGTGCGGGCCAAAACTTAGAAAAATAGGGTGAGGCCAAGCATTGAGACGATCAAGAACAGGATCGTCATGACCCCACCCGTACGTACGAAATCGATCACGCGGTAGCCTGCGGGGCCCATAATAAGGGCGTTGACCTGATGGGTGGGGATCAAGAACGAATTTGAGGTTGAGATCGCCACAGTCAGGGCAAAGACAGCCGGGTCGCCGCCGGCGGATACGGCAATTGATATCGCAAGTGGCACAAGCAGCACCGTGGCGCCGACATTTGACATCACCAGCGTAAAGGCCGTGGCCAAAATCGCGAGACCAGCCTGAAGCGACCAAAGCGGCCAGCCATCAAGCAGCCGCAGGACATGGTTGGCAATCCAATCGGCGGTGCCGGTGTTTTGCACCGCGTGCCCAAGCGGGATCAGCGAGGCGAGCAAGAAAACGGTGCTCCAGCTGACGGCCTCGTAGGCTTCGTCGATGGACAAGACACGGGCCAAAATCATCCCCGCCGCACCAATCAGCAAGCTGAGCGATAGGCGCACATCGGTGAATAGGATCAGTGCCAAGGCCACGGCAAAGAAGGCCAGCGCCCAACCAACTTTGTGGGGGCGCAGCTCTTCTTGGGGGAAATCCGACGTGACCACGACAAAATCTTTGTCGGACTTGAGCCGGGTGAGCCTGTCCCATTGGACATGCACCACCGCCGTATCGCCCGCCTGAAGCGGGACTTGTCCGATATGGGTGGCGATATGGTCTTCGGTTTCAACATGGCTCAGGGTTTCATCGCCGCGGTGGATCGCAAGGAGCGAAAGCCCGTGGGTTTGTCGCAGGCGCAGATCAATGGGCGTTTGGCCGATGACAGCAGAACCGGGCGGGATCACCACCTCGGCCACGCCGGATTGCGTCGCGGCGAAATCATCGGCAAAGACATTGAGGCTGGGCAAAATTTCCAGCCCGTAGGGTTCGGCGAATTCCTCGAGCACCACGCGGCGCAGCCCCAAGACGGCAAGGCGGGCGGGGGCTTCGATCTTGGTGTCGGCCATTGGGGCGATGACTTTGTTGCCGCGGTATGATGTTCCCAAAATATACATATGGTGGGCGACCATCAGGTCCGACAGCGTTTGCCCGATCAGGATTGACCCTTTGGGTACGCGGACCTCAAACACATCCGCACGCAGCCCATAGGTGGTTTCGATAAAGGTTTGCATGCTGCGCGCCGACCCCGCGTCAGAGCCACGTTCGCGCTGTGCCGGCAAGACCCAACGGCCAAACACAACGAAATAGAGAACCCCCGTGGCCACCAGCATCAGGCCAATGGGGGTGACAGAGAACAGGCCAAAGGGCTGCATCTGTTGGTCTTGGGGGAGGGTGTCGTTGGCGGAGGCCAGCAGATCATTGAGCAAGATCAGTGGCGACGAGCCGACCATTGTGATCGTGCCGCCAAGGATGGCGCAAAAGCCCATTGGCATCAAAAGCCTGCTGAGCGGGATGTCTGTTCGTGCCGAGATGCGGCTGACCACGGGCAAGAACAAAGCGGCGGCGCCGACGTTTTGCATAAACGAGCTGATGACACCGACCACACTTGAGATGATGGGTATAATCCGTGCCTCGGTGGTGCCGCCACGGCGCAAAATGAGGCCCGCAACTTTGGACATGAGCCCGGTTTTGTCGAGGCCTGCGCCGATGATCATCACGGCAATAATCGACATCACTGCATTTGAGGAAAACCCGGAAAACAGGTTGTTCACATCGGCAAGATTGTCGAGGCCGGGCATGTAGCTTAGGGCGCCAAGCAGCACCATGACCAAGATCGCAGCCAAATCGATCCGCACAATCTCTGAGACAAAGAGAAAGACGGTAAAGGCCAAGAGCGCAAGAACTGCGGCCATTTCGTATGTAAGTGCCAGTGATTCCATTTCCTACCCACCGTCACTCTAGCGAGGAGATTGGGACAGGGCGAGGGGCGGTTGTGCCCTTGACGTGATTGTGCGCAGCATCCGACAAGACGCAAGCGCCCGTTTGAGGGCACGGGGAGGCAGGCAATGACAAATCCGTTGTACGACGCGCTGTTTGGCAAACACGCAGAGCGCGATACGCCGTTTTTGCAGATGACAGATGGCACGGTGATCACCCATGCAGCGTTCTTGCGCCTCGCGGCGCAATACGCCCATGCGCTTGTTCAGATGGGTGTGGCCCCCGGCGACCGGGTTGCGGTGCAAATTGCCAAGACGCCGCAGGCCCTTGCGGTGTATGCGGCTTGTGTTCAGGCAGGCATGGTCTTTTTGCCACTGAACACGGCCTATACGGCCAAAGAGATTGCCTATTTTGTCCAAGACAGCGGCGCGCGGGTGGTTTTATGCGATGCCGCCGCGGCCCAAGCTCTTGAGCCTGTCGCGCATGCCAATGGGGCCCAGCTTGAGACGTTAGACGCCGATGGGGGCGGCAGTTTTGCACGCCGGGCGCGTGATTTGCCGCAGGTGTTTGAGACCCAAGCGCGGGGCATCGATGATTTGGCGGCCTTCCTTTATACATCGGGAACAACGGGGCGGTCTAAGGGCGCGATGCTGAGCCAAGGCAATCTGTTGTCCAACGGCGAGACGCTGGCACAAGAATGGCGGTTTACCGCAGAGGATCGATTGATCCATGCCTTGCCGATTTTTCACACCCACGGGCTTTTTGTGGCGACGAATGTGTCGCTTTTGGCGGGTGGTGTGATCCTGTTTTTGCCCAAGTTTGATCTGGATGCGATCCTTGGGCTGATGCCACAGGCGACCGCGATGATGGGGGTGCCGACCTACTATACCCGCCTTTTGGATGATGCTCGGTTCACCCGTGAATTGGCGGGGCATATGCGATTGTTTGTGTCGGGCAGTGCGCCGCTTTTGGCGGAAACGCATGTGCGGTTTGAAGACCGGACCGGGCACCGCATTCTTGAGCGTTACGGGATGACCGAAACCAACATGAGCACCTCAAACCCCTATGACGGCGCGCGCCGTGCGGGCACGGTGGGGCGGCCTTTGCCGGGGGTCGAGCTTAAGATCACCCACGCGGAGACTGGTGCAACCCTGCCGCAAGGCGAGATTGGGCAAATTGAAGTGCGGGGGGCCAATGTGTTTCAGGGCTATTGGCAAATGCCCGAAAAAACCGCGCAAGAGCTTAGGCCGGATGGATTTTTCATCACCGGCGATTTGGGCCAGATCGATGCGGATGGCTATGTTACGATTGTGGGGCGCAACAAGGATCTGATTATATCGGGTGGATTGAATATCTATCCCAAAGAAATTGAGCTGATCCTTGATGAGCACAATGGCGTTTTGGAAAGCGCCGTGATTGGCGTGCCGCATCCGGATTTTGGCGAGAGTGTTGTTGGGGTGCTGGTGGCGTCCGGTCAGGAGGCGTTGGACCTTGAGGGCATTATGCGCGACCTGAGCGGATCGTTGGCCGGGTTTAAACAGCCCAAGAAACTGGTGGTTTTGCCTGAATTGCCGCGCAACACGATGGGCAAAGTCCAAAAGAACGCCCTGAGGGCGCAGTTTGCGGGCCTGTTTGATGGGGGGTAGGCGGCGCAGGAGGGACGAAGAGCCTTACCAAGGCATGCGTTTCCACAATTTCCAACGCCGCATGATGCGATCGAAATTTTGTTGACGCCGGGTCCGGTAGGCATTGCCGTAGTAGGGCATCAAAAATTGCCCATCGGCCGAACGCGATTGATAGTAGTTCGGGACGTCGTGTCGATTGCGGATTTTTAGGTGAAAGATATCCGAACTGCTTGACGCTTGGGGGGGGACGAGCCACCGCCAATCGCCCGAGACGTTGCGGCCAAGGGCGTTTTCCTTGTGGTAAAAATCCATGAATTGCCGACAACCCGTGTGGTGATCCACCATGGTGACACCGTCCCGTTTGAACGAATGCGACACCGCGCGGTTTAGCTCGGTGAGTGTGGTGTCTTGCCAAAGGGGATCGCGGCGGGGGTCAAGGCCGAAGGCCTCGGCGATTTCGGACATAAGGTCGTAGCGCTCTTTGTCGACCAAGTTACGCGAGGCGATTTCGGTGGCCATATAAAAGCCGTTGAAGGGCGCGCAGGGGTAATCAATGCCACCGATGGTCAGGATCATATTGCTGACGCAAGGAACGGCATACCATTGCAGATTAAGGGCGGCCAAAGCCTCGTATGTTGGGTGCGCGATGGACACGGCATGCCACGCCTCGGTTGGGACGGTGTGAATGCTGCGCACGTCTTGGGCATCACGGATGGCAAAGGGCAGCATATCAAACCGGGTGGGCGTTTGCGGCGGTGTCCAGCCCATCGACATCGCCATACGCGTGGCTTCGACGTTTTGCCTGTCACCGATGATTTGGTTGTTTTCAAGCCGGTATCCAGCGAATTGCGTGATCTGGGGCGACTCGATCCGTGCCGGAAGCTTGTCGCCTTCGACGGGCTGAAAAATGGTGGCTTTGGATTGAATGCGCCCGCCATTGAATGCCGATGTCAAATGCTTGGTCATTTGATCGGCCATGGCGCCCGGTTCGGTGATGTCGCGACAGTCGGTGACGTCGAGGGATTCCCAAAACAACCGCCCGACACAGCGCCCGTGATTGCGCCATGCGACGCGGGCCCCATAGGCCAGCTCTTCTGGAGAGTGGCGATAAAACTTTGCCGCCGCAAGCTCGCGACGAATTTCAGACCAGCGCCGGTTTTTGAATGTTTTGGTAGCACCAGATTCTAAGCAGTATTGATCGAGGAAAGCGCGCGCCTCTTCTTTGCGCTCGGACGCAGAAATCAATCGCAGAGTGCGACGCAAGGCGTTGCCAGTGTCGGAATAGCGATCACCAGAGCCCAAATATCGGCGCGGATCAAATCGCATTACATCATGCCGTCAAATTGACGGGCGGAATTGCGCAGCTGGCGTTTGTTGATTTGGTGGACGATGGCCGAGGCCTTGGCGACCTCTTGGCGGTAGGTGCGGTCCCGGTGGGCGGGGTCGGAGAAACCAGCGCGGGCGCGGCGAAAATCCAAATCGGAATGGATGACATCGTGATCGGTGGCCTGTTTGTTCATCACCGCGTCATAAATGGGGGTATCGGTGCTTAGTTTAAAGTCAACAAACCGGATGCGATCAAGATAGGGCTCGTGTTCGCGCAAAAAGGCCACCGTCGCGGCCATATCTTCGGCCGTTTCGCCGGGAAATCCGCGAAACATGGAACACCGAACACTCAGCCCGGCATCATGGGCGTCACGGATGAATTGGGCATTACGCTCGACGTTGCTGCCTTTTTTCATCCGGTCAAGAAGGGGTTGGCTGCCGCTTTCAAACCCAAAACTAATCCGGCGCATCCCGCCACGTACGGCCGCAAACAGGTCTTCGCGGCTGAGGCCATTGTCTTCGCGCAGGTCAACGTGGACTGTGCCGATCCATTCGGCCCCCTTTACATAATCGCCAATGTTTTCGGCAATACCGCGCAGCATGCCGGGATAGGAATTAAGTTTAAGATCGAGAAAGATAAAGTTTCGGGTTTCGTGGCGGCGCGACAATTCTTGCATCTCGAGCAAAACGGTTTCGATCGACTTGGTCCGGAACGTGCGTGCGGCGGCCGAGACAACATCGCTGCAGAACAGGCATTTGTCCCATTGGCACCCGCGCCCTGTCATCATTGGGATGATGCGTTGCGGATAGCGATCCCACGGGAAATCGGTGTAGTCGGCCAAGGGCGTCGCGTCCAAATTCCGAAAAGGTGGTGCTGTTTTGCTTTTGGTGCCGTCGGGCAGCATCACGCCGGGATGGCGGAGCAGATCGCGGCCTTCGATGACGTCGTCGACCATTTGGGATATTGTCAAATCGGTCTCTGCGCCCACAACCGCATTGATGCCATCGATTTCGCGCCAAGCGTTTGCCGTATCGGGCAGATTGAACATTGGCCCGCCCAAAAGAACAGGGATACCCGCAGCCTTGGCCAATGCGGCAACCTTTTTCACCGAATTGAAATGCATCAAATAGGCCGACAGTAAAATCACGTCAGGTTTGGATTGGATTTCGCGTTCGACCTCGCGGATAACGACGGGGTGGGCGCGCTCTGACTTCCATGTGCGAACCCGAAAGGCGGTGTCGCGAATAGCCTTGAGTGTTGGAGAGGAGCTGAGCCGGGCGCGGCGGGCGATCTCGTCTTTGAAGGTCTCGTTGCGCTCGCGTTCGGTGGCTGGGACATCATAGGCCAAGGGGCACAACAGGCGCACCTGATGTCCATGTTCGCGCAGGGCAGAGATGATTATACCAATCGACATGGTTGGAAAGGTTGCGCAATTGTTGAGATCAACCAAAAGGATGCGGCGATTGGTGCCGGAGGCCTGAGCGGTTGTCTCAGACGCGGCTTGCGCCTTTTGCGCAGGACGCAATGCCCGTGCGCGCCGCCGTTTGTCGCGTTCGGCTTCCAAAGACGACGACTTTACGTGCGTGTCGCGCATTATAGCTTCCTCGTCTCAATACCATCGTTGCGCGCGGCAGAATACGCGCTTGGGTTGGGCGTACACAATATTAAAATCGAAAAAAGGGCACATTTCGTACATTTTCTAGCGGATTGGTTTAGATGGCATTTTCGTCGCGGGAGTGTGTGCGCAGATTGCCTTTTCCTGCGAAGCCATCTTTCCATTCGTGGCGTCGCCGCCAAATGTTTTTCCACAATCGGCTTTTTGACAGAGCCTTATCGCGCGCGATCCAATCGAGTATTGTTGTCGCGGCAATTCTGACCAGCGGCGAGGCGATCACAAGCCCACGGGCAAGGGGCTTGGTGGCGCCGCTAAAATGGCGGTAGATCAGCGTTATTTTAGCACTGAAAAGGTCGACCCACATATCGGTCCGCTCGGAATAGGATTGCGCGGTGTGGTGAATTATTTCGGCCTGCGCTGTTGCCCTTGGTTGTGCGCCGAGGGCACGGGCGCGAATGCAAAGATCGGCTTCTTCGGCATACATGAAAAAGATCGGGTCAAAGCCATCAAGATCGCGCCACAGCGCGGTTTTGATCAGTAAGGCGCATCCCGATACGGCATCAACATTACGATCGTTCGACCGATCCCAACCGCCATAATTATGGGAATTAAAGAGGGGGCTATTGGGGGAAACAGCGGTGAGCCCAACAGTAGAGCAAAAGAGCGACCAAAGCGAAAAATCACGAAAGCAATGCGTTGTGTTTATTTGTCCATTTTCGAATAAAACCCGCGGCCCCCAAATCCCGGCGGCATCATAGGTTTTCGCGACCTGCAAAAGACGCTCGATGGCGCGGTCTAAAATGACCGTATCGGGGTTGAGGAAGAAGGTGTAAGGATCGTCGCGCTCTGCGGCGCCAAGATTGCATCCGGCGGCGAACCCAAGGTTTGTAGGAGAGGCGACCACGTTCACTTGGGGGTAGTCATGCCGGATGGTGTCCGCCGAGCCATCGCTTGAGGCATTGTCAACAACTGTCACGGCGATCAAGGCAGGATCAGTTTGGGCGTAGAGCGAGGCAAGGCACCGGCGGACATCGTCGCAGGTGTTGTAATTCACAATGACCACGTGGACCTGTGTCATGGCAGGCGACGTCGTGCCGGTTGAATAAGGGGCGGAGGCATTGGAATTGCGACAATCGCTTTCGTGTTGGGTGTGCGTCTATCACGCGGTGTCGATAGCCGTGGCTGGGGTTAGAGCCAAGGTGTGTGGGCCGTATGTCTGTTTATGCGGGGAGTTTGCGGTGATGCAAGCCCGGTGCTGTATACAGCAAGGCGCAGCAAGCAGCGTTGGTTGCGGAGGAGGACGATTATTTGACCTGTTGTTTTCTTTGGGAATGTGGCCCTTTACTCTGGGCCGACTATGCGGGTGGCAGTGGGGCGGTGTCTGCGGCGCGTGGACGGTGCTTGTGTTTGCATCAGTGATCTGATTTTTGCCGCCCAGCTAAAAATAGGCCGCAACCGCAAAGGAAAAACAGATGATCACAATTACCCGATTGGATATCGCAGATGCCGGCAGGATGATCGCTGGCGCACGCGCAAAGGCGCAAGAGATCGGCGTCCCGATGTGTATTGCGGTGACGGATGAAAGCGGCAACCTCATTGCGTTTGAGCGCATGGACGGCGCAAAAATCACCAGTATCAACCTGGCCATCGACAAAAGTTTCACAGCGACAGGCATCAAGAAGGGCACTCATATTTTAGGCGAAGTGAACCAACCGGGACAACCCGCGCATGGCATTGCCTCGACCCTCGGGGGGCGGATGGTTGTTGTGGCGGGCGGTCTGCCTGTCCTGAGCGATGGTGAGGTCGTGGGCGGGATTGGCGTAAGCTCTGGGTCGCCCGCGCAAGACCTTGAAGTTGCGCAAGCGGGCGCCGACGCGTTTGGCTAGGATGCGCGCCCATTGCCGCGCGGGCCATGTGGCCGGGGCAAGATGTGGTACATCGTGCAGGCTACCGCGATACGGATGCGATTGATGCCAAGCAATGCGGCCATACAGGTCTTTCGGGCGGTGTATGTGCGTTTTCGATAGACGCAAATGTGGGCATGAAATGGCGCGATAACTCTCTTGACAACTCTGGTATACTAGTCTTCACTTGGGTGGTGGTCGCAGATTCCTGTATGAGGTGACCTGACTTAAGTGGGGCAGCCATCCGCTGTGGAGGAGCGGTTGGTGGCAAAGCCCTGCACTGAAATCTGTTCTCAGGGAGAGAAAAATGTATCAAACACTTTCAAAAGCACTTTTGGGTACAACGACAGCCTTGGCGTTCGTTGCTTCAGCTGCTGTTGCCGAAGACTGGCGCGCGTGGAACATCCACACTGACGGCCATCCAAATACAGCCGCCATGGACCGCTTTGCAGAGCTTGTCGCCGAAAACACGGGTGGCGAAGTCACCATCGAGGTTTTCCACGGCGGTGTCTTGGGCAGCCAGCCCGACGCTTTGGAGCAAGTTCAACTTGGTGCGATTGACGCCGGTAACTTTAACCTTGGTCCCATCGGCCCGATTGTAAAAGAAGCCAACCTCGTGTCGCTTCCTTTCATCTTCCGCAGCGTTGACCACATGTTCCGCGTTATGGACGGCCCAGCAGGCGATAGCGTTTCGGCCGCGATGGCCGA
>JALZWD010000233.1 GCA_023300365.1 Flavimaricola sp.
AACGCCGGGTCCGACACAATCTTTGGCGGCGCGGGCGATGATTTCATCGGCGGCGGCAACGGCGGCATCGCCGACACCGGAACCGTCGACGACAGCCAAAGCAACGACAGCCTTTACGGCGGCACTGGCAACGACAGCATCCACGCCGGACGTGGCGATGATCTGGTCGAGGGCGGCGCGGGCGACGACACCCTCTTTGGTTTCAGCGAAAACGACGAAATTTATGGCGGCGATGGCAACGACACCATCGACGGCGGCGCGGACAACGACAGCCTTTATGGCGGCGAAGGCCGCGACACGTTTATTGTCACCGACAACTTTGGCGATGATGTTGTTGTCGGCGGGGGCGAATTCGACGCAATCAACCTCTCCGCGCTCTCCAACCCTGTCTCGGTTGTCTTCTCGGCCCCCGGCGTCGGCACCATTACCGATACGGTCACAGGCGACACAATCGCCTTCTCCGAAATCGAGCATTTGATCCTCACACCCCACGCCGACAGCGTGAACGCCACCAACGATGATGGCTATACAAATATCGAAGCCCGCGAAGGCAATGATGCAATCATCGGCAGCGACGGCAACGATACTTACGACGAAGAGTTGGGCAGCGGCACGGCCTTGGATGGCGCCGGCGACGACACCTATTTTGGCAACGACGGGGACGACACCCTGTTTGTCGGCAATGACAACGACGAAGCTTTTGGCGGCGATGGCAACGACACCATCTATGGCCAAGAAGGCAACGACTATATCCAAGGCGACGCTGGCAGTGACGTACTGCACGGCAACGAAGGCCGCGACCTCTTCTTCATCGCCGAAGGCGACACGGCCTTTGGCGATGAAGGCGACGATACCTTTTTCCTCGATGATCTGGGCGAAGACTCCGAAACCATCACCATCGATGGCGGCGATGACGATGCAAACGGCGATACCCTCAACGTCTTTGGCCGCGTCGATGTGCAAGACGTCCTTGATGCCGCCACCGACGATGGCACCGGCAGCCTCTCTGGCTCGGTTCTTCTAGACAGCGGCACCTTGCTGAATTTCTCGGATATTGAGAACATCATCTGCTTTACGCCCGGCACACATATTGCCACCCCCCAAGGCGCACGCGCCATTGAAACCCTCGCGATTGGCGATCTTGTCGTCACCCGCGATCACGGCTTGCGCCCAATCCGTTGGATCGGACAACGCACGGTGCGCGGACATGGCAAATTCGCCCCCATTCGCCTGCGGCCCGGCGTGACACCCGGCCTCAGCACCGATTTGCTGGTCTCGCCACAACACCGCATGTTGTTCCAAGGCCATCAGGCCGAATTATTGTTCGGCTCAAGCGAAGTCCTCGTGCCCGCAAAACACCTCATCGATGGGCTGGCCGTCACCCAAGACGACGTCGACAGTGTCACCTATATCCACATGATGTTCGACGAACACGAGATCGTCTTTGCCGAAGGCGCCGCAACCGAAAGCTTCCACCCCGGCGAAGTTGGCATGGACGCAATCACCGACGCCTGCCGAGAAGAATTGTTCGCGATTTTCCCAGAACTGCGCGCAATGCCAAACAGCTATGGCGGCACCGCCAGACGTTGCTTGCGCAAACACGAAGCGGTGCTTTTGCGGGGCTAGTCTGCGCAAAAAGGGGCAAACGTCAAAACGGCCCCAAGGCCCATTGGTGGCGCGCCTGCGCGCGCTACCCCTCGCGTCCCGGCTCTTGCGGGTTGGCAGAAAAAAGGGCGATTTTGTTGCCCTGCGGGTCACGCAAATAGCTCACGTAAAACCGCGGCCCATAGTCCGCCCGAAATCCCGGCGCGCCCTCGTCCGCCCCGCCCGCCGCACGGGCTGCGGCAAAAAGCGCGCGCACCTGCTGTTGATCTCGCGCCTCAAACGCCACCATCGTGCCATTCCCCGCCGTCGCAGGACGCCCATCAAATGTTGGCTTCACATAAAAATCCGGCAAAATCGGCACCTGCCCATCCGGCACAGGCAGGGCATAACTCAACCCCTCCTTGCCCTGCGTCACGCCATACCCAAGCGCGGGCAAAAATGCGTCGTAAAACTGTTTCGCCGCCGCAATATCATCGGCCCCAACACTAATATAGGAAATCATCCGCGCCCCGCCCTTCGGCATCGCGTCCGCATGGCCCGGTCTTTAGGATACCAACCAGTCATCATAATCACTCACCAATAAATGCGTCGGCGCGACGTCTTCCTCAATATCGGCAAACCGCCCGATTGGGGCGCGAAAAACGTTGTCGGTTTCATCGTCATTCACGGTCGAAACCTCGCCAATCAAAACATCGCCGCCCTCGCCCCAAAACGCATGCCAATCGCCGGGCATCAAGGTCACACATTCCCCCGGTTCAAACCGCAGTTTTTCGCCGGGGGCAAAGTCGCGCATGATCCCGTCGCACATCACCTGCCCGCCGCGATCCTGTGCAAAATTGCCCTGCGCATCCGAGCCAAATAGCTCAACCACCAACGTGGCCCCGCCTCGATTGATAATGTCTTCGGCTTTGATCACATGCGTATGCATCGGGCTGATTTGGTCCTGCTTCGAGATCAACAGCTTTTCGGCATAACACATGCCCCCACCCCGCGTGAGATCAGCCAGCCGCCCATTGCGCAGGGTGAATAAGAAAAGCCCCATCTCATCAAATCGCCCAGCGCCGTAATCGGTAATGTCCCAGCCACATCGGCTGCTGATGACATGTCCCGCCACATCCGCACGGGCCTGAAATTCGTCGGGCGACCATTTGGCAAACGGCGGCAACACAAATCCGTACGACCGGATCATCTCATCCGCTTGCGCCATTATCTCGTTTATTGCCGAACGTTTCATTGCGCGGTCTCCTCGCAGCAGTCTGGAATGACGATCTATCAGGCGCTGATTTTCATCGGAACACGCCCTTGCGACCACGCCCGTGCCGCCGCGCCAAAGGCCTCAAACAAAGGACGCGACACCCCATCTTGGGCCGCCCGCCATTCAGGATGCCATTGCACCGACAAAGTAAACCCCGGCGCCCCCTCAAGGTAAATCGCCTCCGGCGTCCCGTCT
>JALZWD010000234.1 GCA_023300365.1 Flavimaricola sp.
GCTCGCCACCATCTCCGAGACAACCCAACCCGCGCCAAAAGACGCAACCAACTGGCGAAACGGCAAATCCGTAATGCCAGCCAGTGGCGCAAGCGCCACGGGGCTATCAGGTGTTGGTAAGGGAATTTCGCTAAACATACCAATTAGGTATCTTGAATTTTCGCCTTACTCAAGAAAGCGCCGTCTAATTAACGGGCAGGAAACATGAATTGCCTAATATTTGTGCGGTGCGTTTGATCCCCTTCCCCCCACCCGCCGCGCTGGGTAGAACAGGGCGACTAAGAAGGACTTTTCCTGACCATGAATACAAAGCCAACAGTCGCCGCGATTATCGTTGCCGCCGGACGCGGAGTCCGCGCGGGTGGTGAGGTGCCGAAGCAATGGCAACAGATCGCTGGAAAAACGGTTGTAGAACATACGCTTGATTTGTTTGTCGGGCATCCGCGTGTAAGCGAAATTATCTTGGTGATCGCTGCGGCAGATCGCGATTGGATAACCTCGCTTAACCTTGATGCGCACGCAACGATTGCCATTGGCGGCGAAGATCGCGCGACATCGGTGCTGAATGGCTTGATGAAAACGCAAGCGGATCGCGTGTTGATCCATGATGCCGCGCGGTGCTGTTGCCCCATTGAAGTGATTACGCGGGTTTTGGACACGCTTGATAATTCCGAAGGCGCGGCCCCTGCATTACCTGCCACAGACGCGCTTTGGACTGGTGCCGAGGGTGTAGTTACAGGTGTTCAGGATCGCACCGGCCTATTTGCGGCCCAAACCCCACAAGGATTTCATCGCACAGCCATATTGGACGCGCATCACGCAAATACCTTGCCCGTTGCGGATGACGTTGAAGTTGCACGGCGTGCAGGCCTTGATGTTGCAATCGTTCAGGGCGATGCACGTAATATGAAAATCACGACGCCCGCAGACTTTGCGCGGGCGGCCAAACTACTGGAGACACCGATGGACATCAGGACAGGTAACGGGTTTGACGTGCATCGTTTCGGGGACGGCGACCATGTGATGCTGTGCGGCGTAAAGGTGCCCCACGCGCGTGGATTGCAGGGCCATTCAGACGCAGACGTTGGCATGCACACAGTGACAGATGCCATTTACGGTGCGCTGTGTCGTGGCGATATTGGTCAACATTTCCCGCCAAGTGATCCACAATGGAAAGGTGCTGAAAGCCATATTTTCCTGTCCCACGCCTGCACTTTAGCTCGCGATATGGGGTTCCAAATTACGCATGTGGATTGCACGTTGATTTGCGAGTTCCCAAAGATCGGGCCCGTGGCGCAGGCTATGCGCGCACGCATGGCTGAGATTATGAGCCTCGATATTGACCGTGTCAGCGTCAAGGCCACAACATCCGAACGTCTCGGTTTTACGGGGCGCGGTGAAGGCATTGCGGCACTGGCAACGGTGACCCTTATTAAAGGAGCGACAGCATGAAGAACCGCTGGGCAGAAATCACGGCGACGTACTTTTACGTGGGTTATATGAAACCCGCACCGGGGACTTGGGGCTCGCTTGCCGCCCTGCCCCTCGCGTGGCTGATTTATGAATTTGGTGGCCTCTGGCTGTTCCTCATCGCCATTCCTGCGGCCTATATCAAAGGCTATATGGCTGACAAGGAGCACGATATGAACGACAAGTCCAATGAGATGCCGCCTGCGGCCAAACGCGCCTTGGCAGAGGCAGAGGCCCGCAGGGCAAAGTCGAATGCAAGCGCCGATGAGCAGGCCACAGCCACAGAACATGGCGGCCCTTCCGGCCCCGAGCCAACGCGGCATGGCGATTGGGAGAAGAAGGGAATTGCGGTCGATTTTTGATGGGCGAATTGACCCAATTTGGGCCGCATAACACGCTGGCCAACGCGCTCGTTGCTCATCTGGAAGACGGCGCGGATGGTGCGCATGACCTCAGCCATATCTTGCGCGTTTGGGCCAATGTGCAGGCCATTGTGCAGATCGAGGGCGGTGACTTGCGTATCCTTGCCGCCGCGACCCTTTTGCATGATGCGGTATTGGTCGAGAAAGATGCCCCGCACCGAGCCGCCGCATCGACGCTTGCCGCGGAGCGGGCGCGAGACATCCTTGCCGAGCGTGGTTGGGACCGAGAAGACATTGAGGCTGCGGCCCACGCCATCGCGGCCCATAGTTTCTCGGCGAATGTCACGCCCACCACGCGAGAGGCGAAAATCCTACAGGATGCGGATCGGCTTGATGCCCTTGGGGCCATCGGTATTGCGCGGTGTTTTTATGTGGCGGGGCGTTTGGGGCGCGCATTGTACGATCCGGACGACCCCAAAGCGGAGCGCAGGGCCCTAGACGATAGCGCATATACTCTGGATCATTTTCATACGAAATTGTTGCACCTGAAGGAGAGTTTTCAAACCCCAACAGGACGCGCATTAGCCCTAGACCGACATGACAAGATGAAAAAGTTTCTAGACCACCTTTTTGGCGAAATCGGCCTTAGCGCAGATTGAAAACCGCATCATCGCCCGCACCGCGATCAGTGGTAAATCGCAGCCGCGAGCCGCTTACTTCGACCAATTGGCAATTATAGGGAATTTCGGTGCCGGACCAATCCATCTGACGGCAGAAATACCCGTCCTGCCATGCCCATGTTCCTGTCACATCATAGCCAACAGCACGGCCCGAAATTTGGCCATCGGGCATAACGGAAAGCGACAATCCATAGAGGCCCATGCGCAATTGTTTGCCCTCGAGTAACGTGTTGAACGATGTCTCGTCATCCACACGTTCAAAGGCATGTGCCATATTGGCGCTAAGTGTTAGGGCGGCTGCCAAAAATAGATATTTCATTGCTCGTTCCTTTGATCCGACATCATTGATACGCAGTGGGCGCATCATTGGATCTAAGTTTCGTTTAGCCCTAGCACATCCACCATGTCGTATTCGCCGGGCCCCTTGTCTTGCCCCCAAAGGGCGGCCTTGAGCGCGCCGCGGGCAAATACCGCACGATCCGTTGCCATATGCCGCAGAACGATCCGCTCGCCGGGGGCCGCAAACAAGACGTCGTGTTCGCCCACGATGTCGCCGCCACGAATAGCCGCAAATCCAATATCACCGCGCTTGCGTGCGCCCGTGATCCCATCACGCCCACGATCAGAAACAGCCGCAAGATCGACACCC
>JALZWD010000235.1 GCA_023300365.1 Flavimaricola sp.
TCACGGATCCAGTTGCTGTCTGTCTCGCGGTAACGGCGTTCCATGTTTGGAATTACGCCTTCAAAAACCCGTTCAACTTGGTAAACGCGACCGCCTTCATCATAGCGGAATTTGATCTCTTCCGCTCCAGAGCCACGCAGAAACACATTCTGGATTTTGGTGTCCAAATCCTTCCAGCGAGCATCTTTCTTGAACCCATAGTGTTTTGCTATAGCCTCAATTGTCTGAAGGAAATAAGGGCTTTTGCCTTTGCGCCATGGCGCCAAAGCCCCATCGGCGATCTTCAATGTAACGTCCGGAACCACGAGGCGCTCATCAAAAAACAACTCGACACCAAGCCCGTCACACTTGGGGCAGGCTCCAAAGGGCGCGTTAAAGGAAAATAATCGCGGCTCAATCTCAGGGATCGTAAAACCACTTACGGGACAGGCGAATTTCTCAGAGAAGGTTATGCGCTCGGCCTCTTCGCCTTCGGGGACCGCGGTCTCGAGGACGGTAATTCCATCCGCCAAATCCAACGCGGTGCGAAATGAATCCGCAAGCCGTGTCTCGAGGCCCTCGCGCACCACGATCCGGTCGACGACAACGTCGATATCGTGGCGAAATTTCTTATCCAGCGTGGGGGGCTCGTCGAGCTCATAGAAGGTTCCGTCGACCTTAACGCGCTGGAAACCTTGCTTACGAAGCTCAAGGAACTCTTTGCGGTATTCGCCCTTCCGGTCTCGGACAATTGGGGCAAGAAGATAGCCGCGCGTGCCCTCCTCCATGGCCATAACACGGTCAACCATATCCTGAACTTGCTGTGCCTCAATCGGCTCTCCAGTGGCCGGGGAATAGGGCGTGCCAGCGCGGGCAAACAGCAGACGTAAATAATCGTAAATTTCTGTGACGGTCCCAACAGTGGATCGCGGATTTTTAGACGTCGTTTTTTGCTCAATCGAAATTGCAGGGGACAGGCCGGAGATGTGATCAACATCCGGCTTTTCCATCATATCCAAAAACTGGCGGGCATAGGCGGAAAGCGATTCCACATACCGACGCTGCCCTTCGGCATAGACGGTATCAAAGGCGAGCGATGATTTTCCGGACCCAGACAACCCCGTGATCACCACAAGCTCGTCGCGCGGAATATCGACGTTAATATTCTTTAAGTTATGTTCGCGAGCGCCGCGTACTTCGATGTTTTTAAGCTCTGGCATATCGCCCCCCGCAATCACTGCCCTACCAGATAGACAGATCAGCGGGCTTCGCCAGTCCAGATATAGAACATTAACGGAACATTGAAGAAATATTTTTACTTAACGCCACTTCAAAGGCGGGCGGCGTTCATCTGAGTAAACGCCGCCCGTGCCAAGATGTTGTCACACCCTAGAAATGAATCGCACGTCCGTAGGCATCGAGCACTGCCTCGTGCATCATTTCCGACAGCGTTGGATGCGGGAAGACGGTGTTCATCAGGTCTTCTTCTGTGGTCTCGAGTTGGCGACCAACGACATACCCTTGGATCAGTTCGGTGACCTCTGCGCCCACCATATGGGCGCCCAAAAGTTCGCCTGTTTTGGCATCAAAGACTGTTTTGATCATGCCCTCAGGCTCGCCCAAGGCAATCGCCTTGCCGTTTCCAACGAATGGAAATTTACCGACCTTAACGTCGAACCCAAGCTCTTTGGCTTGGGCTTCGGTATGGCCGACGCTTGCCACTTGGGGGTGGCAATAGGTGCATCCGGCGATGCTTTCGGGTTTTACGGGATGCGCGTGCAGGCCTTTGATAAGTTCGGCGACCATCACCCCCTCGTGCGAGGCTTTGTGTGCCAACCATGGCGCGCCGGCGATGTCGCCGATGGCATAAACCCCGTCAACGCCCGTGCGGCAAAACGCATCCGTGACCACATGCGTGCGGTCAATCTTGATGCCCATTTCCTCAAGGCCAAGGCCCTCAACGTTGCCAACAATGCCCACAGCAGAGATGACGGTATCGAAATCGACCTTTTCAACTTTGCCGTTTTGTTCGATTTGGGCCGTGACTTTGTCTTTGCCCCGGTCAAGCTGTTTGACCATGGATTTCTCCATGATTTTCATACCTTGCTTGACGAATGCTTTCTTGGCAAAGGCGCTGATTTCGGCGTCTTCGACGGGCAAAACCCGGTCCATCACCTCAACCACGGTGGTGTCGGCGCCCAATGTGTTAAAGAAACTGGCGAATTCGATTCCAATTGCGCCCGAGCCGATGACCAGCAATTTTTTCGGCATATGCGGCGGCACGAGCGCGTGTTTGTACGACCACACGCGCGCGCCGTCGGCCTCAAGGCCGGGCAAATTTCGGGCGCGCGCGCCGGTGGCGACAACGATGTTTTTCGACGACAAAACCTCTTCGCCCTTGTCGGTTTTGACGGTGACCTTGCCCTTACCAGACAGGCGGGCCTCGCCCATGATCGTCTCAACTTTGTTTTTCTTGAACAGGTGGCCGATGCCGCCAGACAATTGTTTGGCCACGCCACGTGACCGTTTTACGACCGCATCTAAATCATAATTAATGTTGTCAGCGGACAGCCCAAATTCTTTGGCACGGTGCATCAGGTGAAAGACCTCAGAGCTGCGCAGCATCGCTTTGGTCGGGATACATCCCCAGTTGAGGCAAATACCGCCCAAATGCTCGCGCTCAATGCACGCGACCTTGAGGCCCAATTGCGCTCCACGGATCGCGGCGACATATCCGCCCGGCCCCGCACCAATCACGATCATATCAAAGCTTTTCTCAGCCATCGGGGCCTCCCTCGGGTATAAAACTAGTTTGATGTTAAACTACTTTTTGAACGCGGGCTAGTGACCCGGCGTCATGTCGGCTATGCAATTGTGAAATTGTTATCATGGCACATAAAACGGGGAGGCCACCCGACCTCCCCGCCCAACGCTATGCAAGCCCCCCACGGGCCCGCGAGCGAAGCTCTTGAAATTTGAATTACCGGAGCAACTGTGCCTCGTGTTTTTTCAGCGATCTGCGCGCCGACGCATAATCGCGAAGCCCGATTTGGGTTTGCAAGTCGGGGAAAAGGTCCATAATTTCAGACCGTTGCGCATTGCCAATCCCGCGCAACGAATAATCGCCGGGCTGAAAGCTTTCTGTCCATGCGCCGTTAGAGAGCACCACTTCGTGGCAATCGAACATGAAGTGGATGTAGCTGACGCGCATAACATCGAGGGCTTGGATCCCTTGGGTTCCCACGAGATGCTTTGCCGCCGCCAGCACCTCGGTCTCTTCAAAGTAAAGCTGTGTGCGATCATTTGCGACCAACACGCGGTGGTTGGGAGAGACCAACATATCCCGTTCTGG
The DNA here is from genome assembly GCA_023300365.1 of Flavimaricola sp. Lineage (GTDB taxonomy): Bacteria > Pseudomonadota > Alphaproteobacteria > Rhodobacterales > Rhodobacteraceae > JALZWD01. Next base: position 3,332 of record JALZWD010000235.1, read on the forward strand.
CAGGCCATTCCCCAACGCGCCCGCGCGGATCATCACAGGCCGCAAGTGCGCCGCGTCAACGAGCGCCGTGCCAGTCATATCCTTGCGCCCGACCCAGCGGATTTCTTGGATGCCGTTGTCGCGCGTAATGATCCGGTCACCCGCGCGCAAGTCCTCAACGAGGCGTTCGCCGCGCGGCGTGGCGATTGTTGTTCCTGGCGTAAAGCACGGCACAACATTCTCAACCTCGGAGAACGTGAGCGTTGAGCCGTTAACAAAGGTTACGATGCCATCCTCGCGGTCGTCCCCGACGTAGGTAATCGAGGCCACACCAGACCCGGTTAAATCGAGGGTGTCGAAATCGTCGCCGTCCGCGCCGCCGAATATTTGATCCCCGGCACCAGCAATAAATGTGTCGCGCCCGGCGCCGCCAAAGAGGACGTCGTCACCAGCACCGCCATCAATGGTAT
>JALZWD010000236.1 GCA_023300365.1 Flavimaricola sp.
GCGACGCACCGCGAGGATGGCAAGCGACTTATGTATGGCGGGCATGTGATTTCGCTGGCGCGGGCGCTGTCGTTTAATGGATTGGCAAATGCGCAGATCATCGTGGGACTGAATGCGGGTGCACATGTGGCGCCGTGTTTTGCGGGTGATACGGTGCGGGCGTGGTCCGAAGTGCTGGACGTGGCCGATGTGGATGCGCCGGGTGTTGCGGCGGTGCGGTTGCGGTTGGTGGCGACGAAAGGGGCGGCTGGTGTGCTGCGCGAGGATAATGGTAGATACGCCGAGGGTGTATTGCTGGACCTTGATTACTGGGCGCTGATGCCAGCCTAGCGGAAAAGAGGGTGTGCCATAAACGGGTGGTCGCGGGGTTGTAGACTGTGTTTGACACGTGCGTTTGAGAGACGGCGAGAGCTTGAGGGCGGGGAGGCCTTGGGCGGATATGTGTCGGTCGAGATTGCGTCGCCAAAAATTCTCCGCCTCGTCTAGGGCAGTCAATTGATGACAAGTGCGGTTGATCTGTGTGGCGGTGTTCTCAAACCGTTTTAAGCGGAGTGGATCAGAATAAGAGCGGTGATCGTGTTTTATGATCACGAAATCGAACATCGTGATCACAAATTCGAAATCTTCGCAGAATCGTGGCGAAATGGCGCGTATTTCCGCCCTAGGGTGGCGTGACACTCGCGGCGTTTTCGGTCATCTTTTGTCAAAACAGGCCTGCTAGATGTGGGTCGACGCAACGCTAGGGAGTTTTCATGGCCGATGTGAACCGGGGCAATCGCCCGCTGTCACCCCATTTGACGATATACAAACCGCAATGGACCTCGATCACGTCGATTCTGACGCGGATCACTGGCAACGCATTGATCGTAGGATCAATGATGATCGTGTGGTGGTTCCTTGCAGCCGCTGCGGGGCCGGAAGCCTACGCGACGGCGAACGGATTTGTCACAAGCTGGTTCGGGGATTTGGTCATGTTTCTGAGTACATGGGCGCTCTGGTATCACTTGTGCTTTGGTGTCAGGCACCTCATTTGGGACAGCGGCCATATGCTAGATGTTGAGCGTTCCGAGCTTTACGCCCAAGGGGCGTTGGTGGTGGCGACGCTGATGACGTTGTTTACTGCAATCGTTTTGTGAAGGGGCGGGATATGTCTTTTTTAACTGATCGTAAGCGGGCCGTCGGATCGGGTTCTGCGAAGTCGGGCACCGACCACCATTGGCAGATGATTGTCACGTCTTGTGCTTTGGCGGTCCTTGTGCCGCTATTTGTGTTCACATTTGGTGCGGCCTTGGGTGGTACATACGAGGAAACCGTTGCCTATTATTCGCGCCCAATGCCCGCAATTATTGCGTTTTTGACGGTGCTTGTTGGGATGGTCCATTATCGCGGAGGGGTGCAGACCCTGATCGAGGACTATGTGCACGGCACGGCGCGGAAGGTTCTTATCATCGGGACGATTTGCCTGTCCTATTTTCTGGCGGCGGCGGGGCTTTTGGCCATCGTACGCCTTGCCATTTAATCTAGCGGAGTATCCAGCGACATGGCTGCATATGAATACGAGACCCATGAGTTTGACGTTGTGGTTGTTGGCGCCGGTGGTGCCGGTTTGCGCGCGACCCTTGGGATGGCCGAACAGGGTCTGAAGACGGCCTGTATTTCGAAGGTGTTTCCAACGCGGTCGCACACGGTGGCCGCACAGGGCGGCATCGCAGCATCGTTGGCAAATATGGGCCCGGATCACTGGCAATGGCATATGTATGACACCGTGAAGGGGTCAGATTGGCTCGGTGATACGGACGCCATGGAATATTTAGCGAGAGAAGCGCCAAAGGCGGTTTACGAACTTGAGCATTATGGCGTGCCGTTTTCGCGTACTGATGAAGGTAAGGTTTATCAGCGCCCGTTTGGTGGTCACACGACCGAGTTTGGCGAAGGGCCACCTGTGCAACGCACATGTGCCGCAGCGGACCGGACGGGGCATGCGATTTTGCACACGCTTTATGGACAAAGCCTGAAACAAAAGGCCGAGTTTTATATCGAGTACTTTGCGCTGGACCTGATTATGTCGGAGGATGGGGTGTGTCAGGGCGTCTTGGCTTGGAAGCTTGATGATGGAACGATGCATTTGTTTAGCGCCAAAATGGTTGTTCTGGCGACTGGCGGTTATGGCCGCGCATATTTCAGTGCGACGTCGGCGCATACTTGTACGGGTGACGGTAACGGCATGGTGGCACGGGCCGGATTGCCGCTTCAGGATATGGAGTTTGTTCAGTTTCATCCAACCGGTATTTATGGTGCTGGGACGCTCATCACCGAAGGTGCGCGCGGCGAGGGAGGATATTTGACCAACTCGGAGGGCGAGCGGTTTATGGAGCGCTATGCGCCGACTTATAAAGACCTTGCCAGTCGCGATGTTGTGTCCCGGTGTATGACATTGGAAATTCGCGAAGGGCGTGGAGTGGGCGCCAGTGGAGATCATATTCACCTCCATTTGAACCATTTGCCCAAAGAGACACTTGATCTTCGGCTTCCTGGCATCACCGAAAGTGCGCGTATTTTTGCGGGCGTTGACTTGACCAAGGAACCAATCCCGGTTTTGCCGACGGTTCACTACAATATGGGCGGTATTCCGACCAATTATTGGGGTGAAGTTTTGAACCCAACCAAAGGCGATCCTGATCGCGTGTCACCGGGGCTTATGGCCGTGGGTGAGGCCGGGTGTGCTTCGGTCCATGGGGCAAACCGTCTGGGATCAAATTCGCTGATTGACCTTGTGGTCTTTGGCCGTGCTGCGGCGATCCGGGCGGCAGAGGTGGTTGATCCAAACACGCCTGTTCCTGCACCGAACCTGGCTAGTGTCGATAAAGCGTTTGATCGTTTTGATGCGCTGCGCAATGCGAGTGGCGCAACGCCGACGGCCGAACTGCGTCTGAATATGCAAAAAGCGATGCAAGAAGATGCCGCGGTTTTCCGCACCGATAAGACCCTTGGTGAGGGTGTTAAAA
>JALZWD010000237.1 GCA_023300365.1 Flavimaricola sp.
GCGCCGCATCTCGCCGCGCACCGAAACCCAGATCGCCAAACGGGTCATCAACACAACAAACACAAACATAGCCGCAGCGATGATCCAGAAAACCGACATCTCCTCCTGAAGGTCCGCCCAAACCGCCTGCAACTGCGGATCACCTGCGATCAAAAACGCAACAAACGCCCCGCTCAAAACTACGGTAATCACCGCACCACCAAGCGCCAAAAGCCAGCCCGTCGCACGCGGCATTGCCGCCCCCTCGGTGCGCACCCATTTCTGCCCCAGGTAAATCCCCGGCAACATAATGGCGGCCACGTTCAAGCCACTGCTCGCACCCGATCCATAAAACCACGCGGCCCAACTTGGCGCGAACCGTTCCAACAATGTCAAAACGCCATACACCGCCGCCGCAACGACGATGTAATAAAACGCAAAACGCCAAAGATACCCGGCATACCCGATCTTCATCGGCCTAAATCCCGCGGCGCAACACATCCGCCAAATCGGTCTTTTCCCAGCTAAACCCACCATCATCTTCAGGCGCACGCCCAAAATGGCCATAGGCCGCGGTGCGCTGGAAAATCGGACGGTTCATGCCCAAATGCGTGCGGATACCCTGCGGCGTCAGGTCCATCGCCCGGTCCACCGCCCGCTCAATCGCGGCATCCTCAATCTCGCCTGTGCCGTGCGTATCAACATAAATCGACAAAGGCCGCGACACGCCAATCGCATAGCTCAACTGCAAGGTACACCGCGCAGCCATCCCTGCGGCCACCACGTTCTTGGCCAAATACCGCGCCGCATAGGCGGCCGAGCGGTCCACCTTGGTCGGGTCTTTGCCCGAAAACGCACCGCCGCCATGCGGGGCCGCACCACCATAGGTATCCACAATGATCTTGCGGCCGGTCAAACCGGCATCCCCATCAGGGCCGCCAATCACAAAAATGCCCGTCGGGTTTACATGCCACTGGGTTGTGTCACTGATCCATGCGGCGGGCAAAACTTCGCGGATATACGGCTCAACAATCGCGCGAATATCGTCGCTGGTCTGGCTCTCATCGCGGTGCTGCGTCGACAACACAATCGACGTCACCTCAACCGGCTTGCCGTTCTCATACCGCAACGAAATCTGGCTCTTGGCATCGGGCCGCAACGTGGGCTCGGTCCCGTCTTTGCGCACCTGCGCCAAACGCCGCAGGATCGCATGCGAAAATTGGATCGGGGCGGGCATCAACTCAGGCGTTTCATTGGTGGCATAGCCAAACATGATCCCTTGGTCGCCCGCGCCCTCTTCCTTGCCCTCGGCCGCATCCACACCTTGCGCGATATGCGCCGATTGCTCGTGCAACAGGTTCGTCACCTCACAGGTCGCGTGATGAAACTTGTCCTGCTCATACCCGATCTCTTTGATGCAAGCCCTTGCGATATCCTCAACTCGGCCAAGCATCTCGGCGGTGCGCGCGGGCGTCCCGAGGCCCACTTCGCCGCCGATCACCACACGGTTGGTCGTCGCAAACGTCTCACAGGCCACACGCGCCTCGGGCTCTTCCGCCAAAAACGCATCCAAAACGGCATCAGAAATTTGGTCGCACACTTTATCAGGGTGCCCCTCAGAAACAGATTCAGAGGTAAAGATATAGGTATCACGGGACATATGAGTTCGCTCCAATGGGGTCCAATCGCCACGTCAGGAAGCCGTTGTGGCACAGTAAATCGGGCTTAGGACGGCGCAACCGCAGGGTCAATCTCTTTTCGTCGCGCCACCAAAACGTGACCTAACGCCAAGGCAATTACCAAACCGATAACAGGCAGATCGCCCCAACGCGTATAGGCCGGCGCATCAAGGGCACGCGGCAACGGCACATCAATAAACCCTTGGGTATTAAGCGCAATGGAATGCACCACGCGCCCCTTGCCATCGATCATGCCCGAAATTCCGGTATTTGCCGCGCGGATTACGGGCAATCCTTGCTCAATCGCGCGCAAACGCGCTTGGGCAAAATGTTGTTCCGGCCCCGCCCAATTGCCAAACCACGCGTCATTGGTAATCAATACGATCGCCCGCGCACGTCCCTGTGCGGCATTCACCTCTTCGGCAAAAATGCCCTCATAGCAAATCAACGGCAGGATCTCTCCAATCCCCGGCACATCCACCACATGCAGGGCATCGCCACTAGAATACCCCGTCCCCGGCTCAATCAATCCAAACGTCAGGCCCAGCCGGGCAAAGAAATCGAGCATTGGGATATATTCCCCAAACGGCACAAGATGCGATTTATCATAGCTGTCGGCTATCGCGCCCTGCGCATCCACCACCGCCAAGGTATTGAAAAACGCCGCACCCTCGCGGCGCAGCCCCCCAAGGATCACAGGCGCGCCAGCCGCTTGCTCGGCCACATAGGCCATCGCGCCCTCGGCCACATCCAACGAATACGGCACCGATGTTTCCGGCCAAACCACCAAATCGGGCGCACCGGCGGCACCCGTCATTGTCACCTGTCGCTCAAAAAACATCTCCGCATGGCCGGGTGCCCACTTTAGATGCTGTGGCGCGTTGGGCTGGACGATCCGAACAAGCGGCGCGTCGTCCAATGGCGCAATCGGCGGGTTCGGCCAAAGGCTTAATGCCATCAACACCACAGGAATACTCACCGTCCAAATCCAGCCACGCGTCATCCAAACCGCAACCAAAACTGTGAACAGGGTCAATCCATGCGGCCCAAAGATCGCCGCAAGGCCTGCAATCGGCGTCTCAATCCAAACATGCCCCAACAAGGCCCACGGAAATCCAGTCAGGACCAGCGACCGCGCGATCTCTGCGGCCAATATCCCAATGCCCAGCCCCGCATAGCTCACGACACCGCGCCCGATCATCTGCCCGGCAACGGCCCCCAGCGCCCAGAAAAATCCCCCGCCCAGCGCCATAAAAATCAAGGCAAACGGCGCCATCCATCCATGACGCGGCACATCAACAAGAAACGGCTCAACAATCCAATGAAGCGAGACCGCGAAATATCCCAGCCCAAGCGCCCACCCCAAGAGCATCGCACGGCGCTTGGACATCGGCCCTTGGATCACGATCATGCCCACAGCAAGCGCAATGAGCGTAAGCGGCCAAAGCCCCCATGGCGCTTGCCCAAACGCGGCAATTCCGCCAATAGCACACAAAATCAATAATTTAGACACGTGTCCACGTGGGGACATCCGCTCAACCAGCGTTTTCACACCCTAACCGTCAGCACCGGGAGCCAACCGCACCCGCACGCGTTTAATCCGCCGCGGGTCGGCATCAATCACCTCAAACTCCGGCCCATCAGGATGCGAAATCACCTCGCCCCGCGCCGGAACCTGCCCCGCCAGCATCGCCACGAGGCCACCCAGTGTATCAACATCTTCCTCGTCGATTTCCGCATGCGCGCGCAGATCAATCCCGATCTCCGGCTCAAACTCATCCAACGGCGTCTTCGCAAGCGCCATCCAAACGCCGGCCTTTTCTTTCGTGAACGGCATCACCTCTTCCACGTCATGCTCGTCCTCAATCTCGCCCACGACCTGCTCGATCAAATCCTCAATCGTCACAAGACCATCAGTGCCACCATATTCATCAATCACCAGCGCCATATGAATCCGCTCCGATTGCATCTTTTGCAACAAAACCCCAATCGGCATCGACGGCGGCACATACAAAAGCGACCGGATCAGCTTGGGCAGATCAAATCCGCCCTCATCCCCATTAAATCCGTGCTGAAGCGCAAAATCCTTGAGGTTGGCAAGCCCCACAGGCGTATCCAACGTCCCATCAAACACAGGTAGCCGGGTCAGGCCCGTTGACCGGAACACTGCCAATAATTCCTCTTGCGAGCTGCTGACCGGAACCGCCACAATATCGGCCTTGGGGATCGCCACGTCCTCAACCCGCATCCGCCGCAAATTCACGATCCCCGGCATCGGATGCGCCGGACCAGCGCGCCCCTCCACCGCCACCGCCGCAGCCGTTTGATCGGTGGGCGTCCGCGCACCAAAAATCCTCGACAAAAATCCGCGCTTTTGCGGCTCATCCGGGCCCGCGTTTTGCGGCGCCTGTGTGGCGTCTTTTGCCACGTCTTTATGCGTCTGGCCCATCGGTCCTTTCCGTCGCGGCGGCGTGCCGCAGGGTATCACTCAATCCTATATGGGTCTGATATGCCCAGTTTGCCAAGTATTTCAACTTCGATCTCTTCCATCAAGGTGGCATCGCCGTCACGCTCGTGATCATACCCCAACAAATGCAACACACCATGCACAATCAAATGCACCGTGTGATCGGCCAACGTACGGCCCCCATCCGCCGCCTCACGCGCGCATGTCTCATAGGCAATCGCGATATCACCCAGCTCCGGATCTTCTCCAAACGACAGGTCCGGCGCGCCGCCATCCTCTTGTGCCGCGCGTTCTTGCGAAGGCCAGCTAAGGACATTCGTCGCCACAGACTTACCCCGAAAATCCCCATTCAAACCAGCAATCCGCGCATCATCACAGGCAAGCAACGCAACCTCCGCCCGGTCCGGAATGTCTTGATGGGCCACAACCGCTGCAAACGCCCGCTCGGCCAAGGCTTCGATCCCCGCATCCGCCCATCCCGGCGCATCGATCATGCATTCAACCGGCATCAGAACCCGCCCGGTAAATCCGCATCGTGCGATATTTGTCCCCGCATCCAGCACAACGGCCCAACACGGTCCTATCCCGCCCCGCACCATACCGGGTTCCGCCCGCATCCCACAGATTATTCGCCCGGCCACAGGTCTTGCACGCGATCATCCACGCACGCGTCTCACGCGCGACCTCATCCAAACTCGGCGGCGTAAACTTTGATCGCACCCATTGCGCCAAACTTGCCATGCCTATTCGTCGCCCTCATACGCCTCGATAATCGCGGCAACCAATGGGTGGCGTACCACATCCTTGGACGTGAAATAATTGAAACTGATCTTGGGAATTCGCGTCAGCAAACGCTCTGCGTCATGCAACCCCGACGACACGCCACGCGGCAGGTCAATCTGCGTCCGGTCGCCTGTGATAACCATGCGGCTTCCTTCGCCCAAACGCGTCAGAAACATCTTCATCTGCATCGACGTGGCATTCTGCGCCTCATCAAGAACAACAAACGCATTGCTCAACGTCCGTCCGCGCATAAACGCCAACGGCGCGATCTCAATCACCTTTTCCTCAAGCATCTTGGCCAACTGCTTGGCAGGTAAAAAATCATTCAGCGCATCATAAAGCGGCTGCATGTAGGGATCGACTTTATCCTTCATATCGCCCGGCAAATACCCAAGCTTTTCTCCGGCCTCCACCGCCGGGCGCGACAGGATGATTTTATCGACATGCCCGCCGATAAACATGTTCACACCCACCGCCACCGCCAGATATGTCTTGCCTGTTCCCGCCGGCCCAATGCCAAAGGTCAGCTCATTGGAAAAAAGCCCCTCAACATAGGCCTTTTGCGCATCGGTGCGGGGCTCAACCAATTTTTTGCGCGTCTTAATCTCAACCCGATCTGCATCGGTTTCTTGCGCCGCAGGTTGATCCACAAAATCGGTAGGGCCCATGCGCAATTCGCGGTCAATATCGGCCGCCTCAACCGATTTACCCGCCTCAAGCCTCAGGTAAAGCGCCTCAAGAACCTTGGTCGCCATATCTTGTGCCTCGGGCACACCCATAACCGCCAGTTGATTGCCGCGCCGAACAATCTGAACCCCCAAACGGCTCTCGATGGCCGCAAGATTTCTGTCAAATTCACCACAAAGATCAACCAACAAACGATTGTCGGAAAACTCTATCGAATGTGCTGCTGTGTCGTTGTTCGCATGATCGGGGGTCTCAATCTTTGCAGGCACCTACTACTCCTATGTGACGGGTTACACCTTACTTTGGCGGGTTCATGGCGGCGGCACAAGAGATCATAAGATCACCATCAAAAAAGGGGGCCGCAGCATCCGCCACGACCCCCTTCAAATTAAACCACAAGCTGCCTAGAGCAGGTCACCAAGGATCGATCCCTCTTGGAACGGTCCAACCACGTCACCGGGCTGTCCAACACCCGAACAAACCGGGCGGCCATCCGGCGTGAGGCGCTCGGTCAAATATCCCTCGATACCATCATCAATGATCCAATGATCACAGCCATTTGGATCCACCCAAACACCCGCCACCAATTCAGTCAGCGGCTTGCCGTCCAAACCGCCATCAATAAACCGCTCCGACCCTGTCCGGTTGCCGCCCTCAATGCACGCCCCCAACAAAAGCGTCGTGACCAATGCCCCGGTAATTTTCACATTTTTCATGGTCATGCTCCCTAGCGCAGGCAATAAATTTCGACGCGACGGTTTTCTTGCAAACCCGCGGCGGTTGCATTGCTGGCGCGTGGCATTCTTTCACCAAGACCGCGCGCCTCAACAACATGCACGCCCGCATCGCGGGCAACATCGGCCACCGCATTGGCGCGGCGCTCTGATAGGCGCATGTTGTATTCGTCTGACGCCCGACTATCGGTATGCCCGTAAATCAAAAAACCAACCGCGTTTGCTTCGCGAAAAAATGCCACCAAACCATCGCGCGCACTTGCGTTCACTCGGGCGCGGTTCGTGGCAAACAATTGATCGCTCGGCACAACACCGCAAACTTCGCTTCGGTGACAAACAGGTGTTCCATCGCGGTTACGGTGCGGCGACATAAAGCCCTCGAAACCATCATCCAATACCCAATGCTCACAGCCATCCGGGTCGATCCAAATCGTTGGCGTATAGCCCGTTTGCTGCTGGCTCATTGCCGGCGCGGCCATCGACATGGCGCAAAGCACACCCGCCATCAGGCCGCCAAGGCCGGTTTTCCACTTTTGTGAATCCAAACGTGTCACTGCAACTAGTCCCCTCAAAGTCTCCGGGCCCGCTCAGGCCTCGTCCATTTTTATTGAGGGTGATTCTATCTGAATTCGTTAACAAAGAAAGCATAAATCGCCACATCTAGTGGCAGATATGGGGCCTAACTCCACAATCTGCCCCCTCTTACAAGGGATGACCGCCGCAAAATTCACCTTTAAGTTGATTGAGTTTACTTTTCGACCAATTCACCGGCCAAGGAATTACGCGCAGCACTGGTGATCCGAACCTTGCGGATTTGCCCCCGCAATGCGCCCTCTGCCTCAACATGTACCGCATGAAGATACTCGGATTTGCCGCCCCACTGCCCCGGCTCGCGGCCAGGTTTTTCGAACAAAACGCTCACCTCACGCCCCACCATCGCCTCTTGGGTGGCATGTTGTTGCGTGGTCACAAGCGCCTGAAGACGTTGCAGACGCTCGTCCATCACATCCTGCGCCACGTCTTCCTTTTCTGCCGCAGGGGTGCCGGGACGGGCCGAATATTTGAACGAATAAGCCGCCCCATATCCAACCGCGTCAATCAATTGCATGGTCTGCTCAAAATCATCATCCGTCTCGCCGGGAAAGCCCACGATAAAATCACTGCTCAGCAGAATATCCGGCCGCGCCGCGCGAATACGCTCAATGATCCGCAAATAGTCCTCGGCGGTGTGTTTGCGGTTCATCGCCTTAAGGATTTTATCGCTGCCCGATTGCACGGGCAGATGAAGATAGGGCATGAGCTTGGGTTCATCACCATGTGCCGCAATCAGGGCATCGTCCATGTCATTTGGGTGGCTGGTGGTATAGCGAATGCGCTCAAGCCCATCGATTTTCACCAGCTTGGCACAAAGACCCGCCAAACCTTCCGCGTCGCCGTGATAAGCATTCACATTTTGACCCAGCAATGTGATCTCGCGCACGCCAGCCTCAACCAACCCCTGCGCCTCCGCCACGATCCGCTCTGCAGGGCGGCTGACCTCCGCGCCTCGGGTATAGGGCACCACGCAAAACGCACAGAATTTGTCACATCCCTCCTGCACCGTCAAAAACGCGGTCGGCCCACGTTTGGCCTTGGGGCGGGCCTTCATCACCTCAAATTTATCGTCCTGTGGGAAATCCGTGTCCAAAGCCCGCACACCGGTCTGAACCTGCGCCTCCATCTGCGGCAAGCGGTGATAGCTTTGCGGCCCAACCACCAAATCCACAATCGGCATCCGCCGCACAATTTCTTCGCCCTCGGCCTGCGCCACACAACCCGCAACACCAATCTTAAGGTCCGGCTTTTCGGCCTTAAGCGGCTTAAGACGCCCTAAATCAGAATACAGCTTTTCCGCAGCCTTTTCGCGAATATGACAGGTGTTGAGCAACACCATATCCGCCTCGGATTGATCCTCGGTCTGCTCATACCCCTGCGCGCCCAGGGTCTCGGCCATGCGCTCACTATCATAGACGTTCATCTGACACCCATAGGTCTTGATAAACAACTTTTTCTTGGCATCAGTCATGGCGGCATGCTCCATCGCTCAGGGCAAAAGAAATGATCGCACCTCCTACGCGGCCACCAGACGACTTGCAATGCACTCCAAATTAACGAACATAGCAAATGAACGCACAAACAGCCCCTCCCCCACACGCCGACACAGGGCCCCCAATGCATTTTGACAGCCTCCAAGACTTTGCCAGCCCCGGAAAAGACCATATCCTCAAGGGCCCAATCGCCTTGATCTTGGCCGAAGACGAGATCGAAATCGACAGCACGATCCGCCACCACCTTGACGCGGGATTTGCGCAAGTCATCGTTTTTGCCGCACCGCAAATTTCCATCGCGCCCGGCCTTTTGTCGCGCATTACACATGTGACATGCGACATGACCGCGGACCACGCACTAGAACAGGTGATCAACACCCTCATCGATATCGCGCCCGGCACGTGGTTTTACTACTGCTACAATGCTGAATACCTGTTCTATCCGTTCTGCGAACACCGATCTGTTGGCGAAATGGTGGCTTTTTGTATCGAAGAGCGACGCGATTCCATCCTGAGTTATGTCATCGATCTTTACGCCGGCGACCTCAACCAACACCCCACCGCCGTATCGATTGACGAGGCGCATCTTGATCGGTCAGGCTATTATGCTTTGGCCCGAATGGACCAACACAACCACCCAAAAGAACGCCAGCTCGATTTCTTTGGCGGCCTGCGATGGCGGTTCGAAGAACACATCCCCATTCCCCGGCGCCGCATTGACCGCGTCTCGCTGTTTCGCGCCAAACCCGGTTTGCGGATCGCAAGCGATCACACCTTTAACGACGCCGAATACAACACCTTTGCCTGCCCTTGGCACAATAGCCTGACTGCATCGATCTGCTCATTTCGGACTGCAAAGGCGCTTAAACGCAATCCGGGCAGCACGTTTGATATCGAAACGTTCCACTGGCACAATTCCTCTCCCTTCGATTGGCACTCACAACAATTGCTAGACCTTGGGCTCATGGAGCCGGGGCAATGGTTTTAGGGAATTGAAAGGTAACATGCGGTTTACCGCATCTTACAACCCACCAGCCTAAACGACCGCCCTACTCTGCCGCCGACAAAATCACGCCGCCCGCCTGCCGCACACCGCGCAAACCACCATCCCGGTGGATCGACGAATGCCGCCAATCCTCGGGCCGCGCCACAAGCCCCTCACGTACCGGGGCGGTCAACACATGCGCCCGGTGCCGCTCGTAATCGCCCGCGTCCCGTATCACATGCTCCCAAAACCGCCGCTGCCAAATGCCTTTTTCGCCTCGCCGCAGCTGCGTCCGGCTCAAATCCTCTGGTGCCGGAACATGGCGCGAAAAAATCGCCTTCATCATCCCCCAACGGTTGGAATAATCCGCATCCCCTTGGGGCAATGTCACAATCATCAAAATTTGCGCCGGCAGGATCACCACATCGCGCAGGACAAACGGCTTGCGCTCTTTGGTCACACGCATCGCCATGCGCAATAGATCGATTTCCTCAAGCAAAAGCGTTGAGCCACGATCCTGCAACCGGATCGCAAAATAATAGGTGCCACCGGGCACACGGAATCGCCTGTAATTTGTCATACCCTAGGCTGCCCCAAGGGTAGTTAACTGCGGGTTAAATCCCGCGTTACGTATCGTAAAATCGTAAGGTGGGGCTTTGACCCGCCCCCGTCTTCAGGTGCGGCGCAGCCTTATCACAACATCCACCTTGGCCACTCGCGTGCCTTCCGGAGCACCCGGAATACGATTGATCTCAAGCTCGGATGCTGGCGCATCAGTCAGTTGACCTGTCTCTTCCCAATAAAAATGGGGATGATCCGTCATATTCGTGTCGAAATAGCTTTTCGACCCATCCACAGTGATCTCACGGACAAGCCCCGCATCACAAAACGCCCGAAGCGTGTTGTACACTGTCGCCAAAGATACCGGCTCGCCGGTCTGGGTCGCGGCTTCAAAAAGCCCTTCCGCCGTCACATGCCGATCACAGCCATCCCCAACCAAAAGTTGAGCCAAAGCAAGCCGCTGCCGCGTGGGCCGCAACCCTGCGCCCGCCAGCCACGACTGCCCGCGCGTCACCGCGATCCCGGTATGTTGTGCATCACTCATCATAACATGCGTAACATAACGGCTAAGGGCCCATCTTTTCAATGGGAAATGCCACCCAACGGCCTCAGGCTATCGGCCCCTTCGTCCCTGCCCTTGCACCGCTGGATCGCCCGGTGGTAGATAATCCTCAACAGCAGGCACTCAGAGCGGACACAAAAAACATGACGCAATTCCCTCGGCAATTTGACAAAGACGGCCTCATGCAATGCGCGCGCGGCGAACTTTTTGGCCCCGGCAACGCACAGCTCCCCGCACCACCCATGCTGATGATGGACCGCATCACCGATATTTCCGGCGACGAAGGCGCGCATGGCAAAGGCCACGTTCTGGCGGAATTTGATATAACACCCGACCTGTGGTTTTTCGAATGCCACTTCCCCGGCAACCCAATCATGCCCGGCTGCCTTGGCCTTGATGGTTTGTGGCAGCTCACTGGTTTCAACCTTGGCTGGCGCGGCTGGACCGGGCGCGGATACGCGCTTGGCGTCGGCGAAATCAAACTCAAGGCAATGGTGCGGCCTGATGCCAAATTGCTCACCTACGAAATCGACTTTACCAAGGCTGTCCAAACACGCCGCCTTACCATGGGCGTCGCCGACGGCATCGTCAAAGTCGACGGCGAGGTGGCCTACGAAGTCAAAGACATGAAAGTCGCGCTCAGCGAAAGCTAAACCGATGCAAATGATCAAGGGCCACTGGCAACTCCTCGTCCTCTCGGCCCTGATCTTTGCGCTATGGCACACACCCATTGTCACACCGCTCAAAATTCTGATCGTGTTCCTACACGAGCTGTCCCATGCGGCGGCCGCCTATTGGCGCGGCGACGATACGG
>JALZWD010000238.1 GCA_023300365.1 Flavimaricola sp.
AGCGGCGTGTCGCTGTCGCCGGAGCGCAGGAACAGATCATAGGACGATTTTTGAACCTCAATAAGGTTCGGCATCTCCAAAACTTCACGAATTTTGCCGTAGTATTTACGAAGGCGCTTTTGACCAAGAAATGATTGAGCCATGTGTGCCGGGTCTCCATAATGTCAGAAACGCGCTCTGGCTGGGTCACCAAAACGCGTCCGATTTACGGCAGGGTCGCTTCTATTCCTGAGATGCGCCCAAGCATCTCTCTCGAAGCGGCAACTTACCTGTCAAAACGCGCACAATAGGCGCTTTGAGAGATAAGCATTCGTTCTATTTCAATAATTGCTGTGCTAACTCCTGCCCCACAGGTTGTGCAGTTATGACAGATTCGGCGGAACTTCAAGGTCCGGGTTAAAAAAGCCCGGGCTGCGCAATGGCGACCCGGGCAATTTGATCAAGGTGATCTGGCTTAGGCCAGCTCGACCTCGGCGCCAGCTGCTTCCAGCTTGCCTTTGATGTCTTCGGCTTCTGCCTTGTCGACACCTTCTTTGATTTTGCCGCCAGCTTCGACCAAGTCTTTGGCTTCTTTCAGGCCAAGACCAGTGATGCCGCGAACTTCTTTGATCACGTTGATCTTCTGAGCGCCGGCGTTCTTAAGAACAACGTCGAACTCAGTTTTCTCTTCTGCTGCACCGCCGGCATCGCCTGCGCCGCCAGCCATCATCACAGCGCCGCCAGCGGCGGGCTCGATGCCATACTCGTCTTTGAGGATGGTTTTCAGTTCTTGTGCTTCGAGAAGTGTCAAACCGACAATCGACTCAGCAAGTTTTTTCAGATCAGCCATTTTATGGGCTCCATTTGATTTATGTGTGTTCCAGCATCGGGGCGACAGACGCCCCAGCCGACAATTCGGTTTCGCTTATGCAGCTTTCTCTTCGATCGTTGAGAGAATGCTCGCGATGTTCGAAGCAGGCGCGCCAATGGCCCCAGCAATGTTCGAAGCAGGTGCACCAATACAACCCGCGATCGAAGCAATAAGCTCCTCACGGCTTGGCATGGCTGCAACGGCTTTGACACCAGCAGGATCCAACGCGTTCTCACCCATTGCACCACCAAGAATAACGAGCTTTTCGTTATCCTTAGAGTACTCCTGAACCACTTTCGCCGCAGCGACAGGGTCTTCGGAATAGGAAAGAACGGTCATGCCCGTCAGGAAATCAGCGATGCTTGCGCAGGGCTGACCCTCAAGGGCGATTTTGGCGAGCTTGTTCTTGGCAACGCGCACAGACCCACCCGCATCACGCATTTTCGCGCGCAGGTCCTGCATATCCGAAACGGTCATGCCTTCGTAGTGGGCAACCACAACGACGCCAGAGCTTTCGAAGATTTGGCCGAGTTCCTCGACCACTTTCTCTTTCTGGGCTCTATCCACAGTTTCACTCCAAGTTTGGGGTTTCCCCCGGCTCAATTTTGCCAGACCCAACGGGCCAAGCAGTCACAGTCCGCAGTTATGAGGAGAGCCAGTGAAACGAGGAGAGCCTCGCAAAATCCGGTCTTTCTCATCTCGGGCAGGAATTATGAAGGCAACCTTCACCCACCGTCTCGGACGAATGCACAACGATTTGGTCGAATCCCCAACCGCAGTACGAGAGCGTAACTAGTTGCATGGTCGTGTGTTGCCAACCCCTTTTTGCGATCTTGTATAGAGTGATAGATAGTCACAGACGGCGCGCATGCGCCTGTTCTTTAAGTGCAATTGTGAAAGGCCAGCTATGGCTGGCTCAGAGCCACGCAGGCGTGCCCACCCAACAAAGCCCATCGACTTTGTCAAAAACAGCCGTACCGAAAACCAAAGAGAGGCAAAGCGCTAGGGAACACATTGCCTACCTGTGTTGTGGGATCGCTTTGTGGCCGCCTGAACGCAATCGTTCGGTTCAATCGATGATTCTTTCCAGCGATTTTCGCATTTTTCTCATTTGCCGAAGGTCATTCATGACCACCCTTACAATTTGGGTTTACCTGAAACGGGAACCTCAGGAAAAACTGTTACCAAAAAGATGCTACCACTCCCAAGCAGATCACGAGAAAAGTGATCGAAAGCGTAAAAAAATACATTCTAAAACAATGGCTTAATAAAAATGTGTCACAAAGCCATCCAACTATCCCTGCCTAAACAACGTTTATCACTTTTTAAGGAAGAAAGTTGAATTGTAGGTCTCGCGGAAGCAGCGAAAATCACATTACCTTGGGACGCAAGTCGCGTTCCGTGTGAACGGAGACCACATATGAGAAACTTTATTAGAAGCACCACTGGATTGGCGTGCTGGTTGGCGTTCGCGCACACGGCCACCGCACAATCCGCAGATGATTTCGCTCAGCTGCAAGAGCGGGTCAATCAACTCGAAGCCCAACAGGGCCAGCGGCCGCAGTTCGGCCTTGGAAGCAATACAACCATCGATATTTATGGTTTTGTGCGCGCTGAAGCATTTTACGATTTCGACTTCGCGCAAGGCGACTTGAGCCGCGCCGGCCGCGTTGGCGACACAGCCTTTGCAACCGACGGCGAGTTTGACACCTCTGTGCGTGTTTCCCGCTTTGGTATTCGCTCTTCAACAGATTCGGACATCGGGACCATTGGAACACAGCTCGAATTTGACCTGTTTGGGTCGGGCGGAGACGACAGCGGCTCGCCAAACCTTCGTCTTCGGCATGCAAACGTGACGATTGGCGATAGCCTGCTGCTTGGTCAGTTTTGGACAAACTTTATGCCGCTCGTTCACTATCCGGGCACCGCAGACTTTAATGGCCCTGTAGGGATTTCATTCGCTCGAGTTGCGCAGGTCCGTTATTCTTATGACGCAGGCAACGGTCTTCAGTTTTCTGGATCTATCGAAGAACAGAATGGCGGCGGATCAGATCCTGTTGTAACGGCCGCAGCATTCTACGACGGTGGAAGCTACTCATTGCGCGCAGCAGTCATCGCTGGCGAATTTGAAGATACCGCAGGCACGAGCCTAACAACCGCGGGCTATACCTTGTCGGGTAGCGTTACACCGTGGCAGGGCGCAACAATCGCTGCGACCTATACGTCTGGCGACGGCCTCGGCAACCTATTGATCGGTGGCGGTAACCGGTCCGTAGCTGGCGAAGAAAACGAATCCGACTCCTTTACAATTGCCTACAATCAGGAACTCAGTGATCAGCTCGAGCTTGCGCTCGCTTATGGTTACGAGGACTATGATTTGCTGACAGATATTGGTGCATCCGGAAACGCGTTTGATCAATTGGAAAGCGTTCACGCAACGCTGTTCTATCGCCCAGTTGAAAGCCTGACCCTTGCTGCAGAATACATCTACATCGAAAGCAGCAGCCAAGGCTTTGAAGCCGATGCGGATCGCATTGGTTTGTCAGCGACCTACAGCTTCTGATGCATAACCGTACGAAATAGACGCTTATTTTCTCTCGTTTTGCATTCCTGAGGAACTATCCAGCGCCTATAATGGCCAGTCTTCGGACTGGCCATTGTTTCGTTCAGAAAGCTCTACGTCGGACATTGCCGAACAAACTATGGCAAACCCCGCTAAGACACAAAAAAGGCGCGCCTTATTGGCGCGCCTTTTTCTGTTAGCTTACTAGATCAGATCCGAAAAAAGATCACTCGTTGCCAGTTGCGTTGTCGACGTTAAGCGAAACGCCTGGGCCCATAGTCGAGCTGATAGCGATCTTTTTCATGTATGTACCCTTGGCACCCGATGGCTTGGCCTTTTGAACCGCATCAACAAACGCCATTACGTTCTCTTCGATCTTCTTGGCGCTAAAGCTCGCTTTGCCAATACCTGCATGCACAACGCCAGCTTTCTCGGCCTTGAACTGAACCTGACCGCCTTTTGCGGCTTCAACAGCCTCTTTGACATCCATTGTCACCGTACCAACCCGTGGGTTTGGCATCAGGTTGCGTGGTCCAAGAACCTTACCCAAGCGGCCAACGACGGCCATCATGTCAGGTGTCGCGATACACCGATCAAAATCGATGGTGCCACCTTGGACGGTTTCCATCAGATCCTCTGCGCCAACGATATCCGCGCCAGCCGCTTTGGCCTCATCGGCCTTTTCGCCGCGTGCAAAAACAGCAACGCGAACGGTCTTGCCTGTGCCGTTCGGCAACGAAACCGTACCACGAACCATTTGGTCTGCGTGGCGTGGATCAATACCCAACTGAAGCGAGATCTCTATGGTTTCGTCGAACTTGGCCACGGCATGGGTTTTCACCAGCTCCACAGCTTCGGTTACGGCGATGTTGTGCTTGCCTTCAAAGGCGTCGCGTGCGGCGCGTGTGCGCTTTCCAAGCTTTGCCATTTACTTAACCTCGATACCCATGGAACGGGCAGAACCCATTACCGTTTGCATTGCACCTTCAATGGACGTCGCATTGAGGTCAGCCATTTTGGCTTCGGCGATCTCGCGCACTTGCTTCATCGAAACAGATGCAACGATTTTCTTGCCTGGCTCGGGCGAACCTTGCGGACGGTTACGTTTGCCAACAGGCTTAAGGCCAGCGGCCTTCTTGAGGTAGTAAGATGCGGGCGCCGACTTGGTCTCAAAGCTAAAGGACTTGTCCTGATAATAGCTGATCACAGTTGGGATTGGGCCTTCGGATTCTTGCGTCTTGGCGTTGAATGCCTTGCAAAATTCCATGATGTTGATGCCGCGCTGACCCAGTGCTGGGCCTACGGGCGGGGATGGATTTGCCTGACCGGCAGGGATCTGCAGCTTAAGCTGCCCCACGAGCTTCTTGGCCATGTTGGCCTCCTTTTTTTACGTGTAGGGCGCGGCACGCCGTACCCTACATCCAATGCTCCCCAATCGCTTGGGGCGTTCACTTGTGGTCCGGATCAAGGCCTCGGGCCTCTCTCCTCCCACACACTCAACCCCAATTTTCGGGCGTGAGCGGTTCGCATTCGGCACACCGCAAATATTACGGTCTACCTACCCACCCTTAAATCACTGCTTGGTGACTTGGGTGTATTCCAATTCAACCGGCGTAGCGCGGCCAAAGATTGAGACGGTGACCTTCAGGCGCTGATTATCATCATCAACTTCTTCAACCATACCGTCGAAGTCCTCAAACGGACCTTCGTTAACCTTCACCTTCTCACCCACTTCAAAGTGGATCAGCGTCCGTGGCGCCTCTTGGCCCTCTTCAACGCGACCGAGGATTGATTGAACCTCGGCGTCGCGCATCGGCATCGGGCGCCCCTGCGGCCCCAAAAACCCAGTGACCCGGTTGATCGACGACACAAGGTGATACCCCTCGTCCGACATCTCCATGTGCACCAGCACATATCCCGGCATAAAACGGCGCTCGGCTTGGACCTTTTTGCCACGCCGGATCTCAATCACTTCCTCTGTCGGGACAAGCACTTCGTCGATCTGGTCACCCAGCTCTTGCTCTTCTACTTTGGTGCGAATTTGTTCGGCGATCTTCTTCTCGAAGTTCGACAGCACGCTTACCGAATACCAACGTTTTGCCATGTCGATCGCCACCTTGCCCGCATCAACCCGAACCGGGCCGAAATTGTTCCAATCTGTCAGATGCCTCGTGCACCCGCCCGAAAAATAAAAATCGGCGCGCAACTCGATTCGCCGCACGCCT